>NZ_JBEYYF010000025.1:0-95509 GCF_040645415.1 Pseudonocardia sp. NPDC046786
CGGCTTGGCCTCGGCGTACTCGCGGCGCAGGTCCATCAGGCCCGGCATCTCGTTCTCGGCCAGCCGGATGTCCTTGCGGCCCGCCTCGTGACCGTTGATGTCGGCGATGGCGAAGTCGAGGCCGTTCACGGTCTGCAGCTTGGGGTGGCCGGTGGTCTGGGATGCGGTCATGGGGTGGGTGCGCCTCCTCGGGCGATCGGGTCGAACTCATCCGGACGGCCGGGGGTGACCGGCCGCGGAACCGGACGGGTGGGCGCTCCGCGCAGGAAGGATGGGCGAACGGGCCCAGGACGGGTCACGTCGGCCCTCCCTCCTCGTCGGAGACAGGCGCCCTTTCCTCGTCCGTGGCGGGTCGGGCCCGAGCGTGGCGGATCGTGCCCGCTGCTCGCGCAGCCGAGCGGTTCACCGCTGCAGCGCCTCTCGGCGCCCGACTCTCTCGCGGGCTCCATCGTTCCCAGGCGTCCGGTGGGTGTCAACCGCTCCGGACGCCGGTGACGATCATCCCAGCAGCCGCTCGGCGAGCAGCGCAGCCGCCGCCCGCTCGCGTCCGTGCGCGGCCAGCAGACCGGCCGGGGCCAGCACGGACTCGCTGTCGACCTCGACGTCGACCTGCGCGAGAGCGGTCATCAGCGCGGGATCGCGACGCACCGTCGCGGCCACCGCGGCGAGCCCCGCCGGGTCCCGCTGCCGGAACACCCCGCCGGTCAGGACGACGAGACCGATATCACGGCCGCCGCCCGGGCCCGCCGGATCTATCCGGCCGGTGTGCCGCAGGTGCCTGCGCAGCGCGACGACGGTGGCGACGGCCGCGAGCCGCCGGTCCTCCGCCGCGGCACCGCGGTCGGCCGGGACCGCGGCGCCCGAGGTGGCGAGCGCGGCGACGGCCGGCCCGAGCAGGTCCGCCTCCACCGGATCGACCAGCCCCTCGGTCTGGCCCTCGACCAGGACGCCTGCGGCACCGTCGCGGACGCCGAGGTCCCCCTCGACCGTCATCACCGCCTCGGCGGGGAACCCATCGCCGTCCGGCACGCAGCCGTGCACGCCGGTGGTCGCCGACCCGACGTCGACCACCAGCACCCCGGTGCCGGTCAGCCGGGCCAGCGCCCGCGCACCGTCGGCGACGGCGACCGGCGTCCGGGTGCGGGCCCGCTCCCCCGGGCGGCGCGGCCGGGCGCCGGGGGCCTGCCGGGCGTACAGCTCGGCGACCGCGTCGCGGACCGGTCCGGGCACGATCTCGCCCCGCCGCGGTGTCGGGTTCGGGCAGGACCGCACGGTGCGCCCACCGGCCCGCAGCAGCTCCAGCGCGTCCGCCCGGGCCGAGGGATCGACGGCGAGCAGCACCGACCACCGGCCCCGGGTGCGGGCCAGCCGGCCGGCGTTGTGCAGGAGCACGCCGGGGTCCTCGCCGTCCGGCCCGCCGAGCAGCAGCACCGCGCCGGGCTCCTGGGCGGCGAGCTCGCGCACCGCGTGGCCCTCCAGCGGCCCGGTGTGCACGCCGACCACCCGGGCGCCCGCGGACCGGCAGACCCGGTGCCCGGCCTCGACCGTGGTGAGCCGTTCCGCGCCGACCACGGCGAGCCGCAGCGGCCCGCCCGCCGAGGAGCAGGCCAGCACCGGCGGGGTGGGGCCGCCGGCGCGGCCCGCCGAGGCCGCCGCGGCGGCGACCGCGGCGGCGACGCCCTCGTCCACGTCGGGGGTGGTCGGGTGCTCGGCGAAGCCGGCCGGGGTGCCGTCCGGCAGCACCAGCACCGCCTTCGTCCAGGACGAGCCGACGTCGAGACAGACCGCGGGGCTGTCCGGATCACCGGGCGGTGGGACGGTCATGGGATGCGAGCGTACTGCTGTCGGGCGGTCACGAGGAGTCGCCGAACAGCGGTGGCGCCCGGCCCGGGGCTACTCCGGGGCGGCCTGCGCCGGGAGCTCGCCGCGCTCGCGCCTGCCGAGCACCGAGTTCCTCCGCGAGTACGCGAAGTAGATCACCACGCCGATGATCATCCACAGCACGAACCGCAGCCAGGTCTCCACCGACAGGTTGAGCATCAGCCACACGCAGGCGAGCACCGCCAGGATCGGCACCAGCGGCACCAGCGGCGTGCGGAAGCCGCGCGGCAGGTCCGGCCGGGTCCGGCGCAGGACGACCACGCCGATCGAGACCAGCACGAACGCGAACAGGGTGCCGATGTTGACCATCTGCTCCAGGTCGTCGGCCGGGAAGAAGGTCGCGACCAGGGCGATCACGGTGCCGATCAGCCAGGTGGCGCGGCCCGGGGTGCCGAAGCTGTTGGTCTTCGCCAGACCGGTCGGCAGCAGGCCGTCGCGGGACATCGCGAAGATGACCCGGATCTGCCCGAGCATCAGCACCATGACGACGGTGGTGAGGCCGAGCAGGGCGCCCAGGGCGATGATCGTCGCCGCCCAGTCGACGCCGAGCGAGGCGAACGCGGTGGCGAGGGTGGCCCGGGTGCCGTCCGGCTGGGTGGCGAGCTCGGTGTACGGGACCATCCCGGTGATCACCAGGGCGACCGCGACGTAGAGCACGGTGACGATTGCCAGCGAACCCAGGATGCCCCGCGGGAGCGCCTTGGCCGGGTTCTTCGTCTCCTCCGCGGTGGTGGCGACGGCGTCGAACCCGATGAAGGCGAAGAACACGATCGCGGCCGCGGCGAACACCCCGTAGACGCCGAACACGCTGGACGAGGCGCCGCCGAAGAAGGACAGCAGCGACTGCTGGATGCCGGTGCCGGTCTCGGTGGTCCCGGCCTCCGGCGACGGCACGAACGGGGTGTAGTTGGCGGCGTTGACGTAGAACAGCCCGAGCACGATCACGAACAGCACGATCAGCACCTTGATCGCGGTGATCACCAGGCTGACCCGGCTGGACAGCTTCGTGCCGCGGTAGAGCAGGAACGCCAGCGCGACGACGAGCAGCAGCGCGCCCCAGTCGAAGGAGAAGAACCCGCCGAGGTCGAACGACGTCGACACGTCGGCGCCGAACAGGCCGAGTGTCTGGGCCAGGTACTCCGACCAGCCCTTCGACACGTAGGCCGAGCCGACCGCGAACTCCAGCACCAGGTCCCAGCCGATGATCCAGGCGAGGAACTCGCCGAAGGTGGCGTAGGAGAACGTGTAGGCGCTGCCGGCGACCGGCACGGTGGAGGCGAACTCGGCGTAGCACAGCGCGGCGAGGCCGCAGGCGACCGCGGCCAGCACGAACGACAGCGAGACCGCGGGCCCGGCGATGTTGCCCGCGGTGCTCGCGGCGAGGGTGAAGATACCCGCACCGATCACCACCGCGACGCCGAAGACGATCAGGTCGATCGTCCCCAGATCCTTCTTGAGCCGGGTGTCCGGCTCGTCGGTGTCCCGGATGGACTGCTCGACCGTCTTGGTGCGGAAGATCCCGCCACCACGGCTCGTGACCGTCATGGGCGGTGAAGTTACGACCGCCGGCAGCCTTGCGTCACGCATCGGAGCCCAGATTTAAGGTCACAATGAGATTGCGCGGTGGAATGTCGCTTTCGTCCCCCGTGACCTGCGGGAACCGCCGCGGCGGCGGCTCAGCTCGCGCGGTGCGGCAGTCCGTGCGCCTCGGCGACCTCGGCCGAGAGCAGCTCGCCCCGGTGCGTGGACAGACCGGCGGCGAGCGCCGGATCGGCCGCCGTGGCCGCCTCCCAGCCCTGATCTGCCAGCCGCAGCAGGTAGGGCAGCGTGGCGTTGGTCAGCGCCCGGGTGGAGGTGTGCGGCACCGCGCCCGGCATGTTCGCGACGCAGTAGAAGACGGTCTCGTGCACCGGGTAGGTCGGCTCGGCGTGCGTGGTCGGCCGCGAGTCCGAGAAGCACCCGCCCTGGTCGATCGCGATGTCGACCAGCACCGCACCCGGGCGCATCTGCGCGACCAGCTCGTTCGGCACCAGGGTCGGTGCCTTGGCGCCCGGCACCAGCACCGCGCCGATGACCAGATCGGCGTTCGTCACGGCCTCGCGCACGGCGAGACCGGTGGAGTAGACGGTGCGGACCCGGCCCGCGTAGCGCTCGTCGATCGCGCGGAGCTTGTCGACGTCGATGTCCAGCACGGTCACCTGGGCCTGCATGCCGGCCGCGATGGCGACCGCGTTCGCGCCCGCGACCCCGGCACCCAGCACGACGACATCGGCGCCGGGAGCGCCGGGGACGCCGCCCATCAGCACGCCGCGGCCACCGGCCGAGCGCATCAGGTGGTACGCGCCGGCCTGCGGCGCCAGCCGGCCGGCGACCTCGCTCATCGGGGCGAGCAGCGGCAGCCTGCCGTCGGCGGTCCGCACCGTCTCGTAGGCGATCGAGGTGGTGCCGCCGGCCAGCAGCGCGTCGGTGCACGGCCGGGACGCGGCCAGGTGCAGGTAGGTGAACAGCGTGAGGTCGGGCCGCAGGAACCCGTACTCGGACTCGATCGGCTCCTTCACCTTGAGCAGCAGCTCGGCGGAGCCCCACACCTCGGCGGTGTCGGCCAGGATCTGCGCGCCGGCCTCCTTGTAGTCCGCGTCGGCGATCGCGGAGCCGGCACCGGCGTCGTGCTCGACGACGACCTCGTGCCCGCGCCGGACCAGCTCGTGCACCCCGGCGGGGGTCAGGGCGACCCGGAACTCATTGTCCTTGGTCTCCTTCGGCACTGCGACGCGCATGTCTCGCTCCTCACCTCGGCTACGGTCAATGGTGAAGAAGAAGCGGTACGCTGCCAACCAGCACGATGAAGATTCTCGAAGGAGCGACGTTGAGCGAAGAATCTTCAGGACTGTCCCTCCGTCGAGCAGCCCGGCCGAACGACGTTCGGCTCGACGACATCGACCGCGCGCTGCTGCGGCTGCTGGAGAGTGACGCCCGCGCGCCGAACAACGCGCTCGCCGCCGCGGTGGGCATCGCGCCGTCCACCTGCCTCGGCCGGATCCGGGCGCTGCGCGAGCGCGGGGTGATCCGCGGCTACCACGCCGACGTCGATCCGGCCGCCACCGGCCACCCGCTGCAGGCGATGATCTCGGTGCGGCTGCAGGCCGACGCCAGGGACCGCCTGGACGAGTTCGTCGCCCGGGCGTCCCGGCTGCCCGCGGTGCGCGACGTGTACTTCCTGGCGGGCGACGACGACTACATGATCCGGGTTGCCACCGCCGACACGGTCGCGCTACGCGAGCTGGTCGGCGCGCTCAACTCCTGGACCGAGGTCGCGGGCACCCGGACGTCACTGATCTTCGAGCACCACCGGGCGCCGAACACCTACTGAGACCGCTCCCCGCCGGGCTGGAGCCCGTCGCCCGCCAGGAACACGGTGGCGCCGTCGTCGCCGGTGGTGAGCACGGCGCCGGTGTCGGCGGCGGCCAGGTAGACCGCCGCGCCGCGCGGCAGCTCCACCTCCTCGCCGTGTGCGGCGACCGTGGCGGCCCCCGCGGTGCACAGCAGGATCCGCGCCCCGGCACCCGGGACGTCGAGCTTGTCCCGGCCGCCGGTATCGGCGCGGCGCAGCAGGAACTCCTCTGCCCCGACGTCGTAGCGGTACCAGCCGTCGGTGCCCGGATCCGGCCGCGCGGTGCGCACCGGCGGCGGCGGCGCGGCGAAGTCCAGCACCCGCAGCAGCTCCGGGACGTCGACGTGCTTCGGGGTCAGGCCGCCGCGCAGCACGTTGTCCGAGTTCGCCATCAGCTCGATGCCGGCGCCGGAGAGGTAGGCGTGCAGGTTCCCGGCGGGCAGGTACAGCGCCTCACCGGGCTGCAGGGTGATCCGGTTGAGCAGCAGCGCGGCCAGCACACCGGCGTCGTCCGGGTAGCGCTCGGAGAGGTCCAGCAGGGTGCGGGCCTCCCCGGCGAACCGCTCGCTGTCGGCCGTGCGGGCCCCGAGCAGCCGCACCGCCCCCTCCTGCAGCGCGGGGACCAGGCCGTCGAGCACCGACTGCGGCAGCGTGATCCAGGTCGTGAACAGCGCGCGCAGCCCGTCCGAGCAGGGCTGCCCGGCGAGCAGCTCGGTGTAGGACGCCAGTTCGGGCACGTCGAGCGCGCGCAGCAGCTCGACCGTCCGGGACGGCTCACGGAAGCCGACCAGCGCGACGAACTCGGAGAGCGCGCAGATCAGCTCCGGCTTGTGGTTGGCGTCGCGGTAGTTGCGGTTCGGCGCGTCCACCGCGATGCCCGCCGCGTTCTCCCGGGCCCAGCCCTCCCGGGCCTGTTCCAGGCTCGGGTGCGCCTGCAGGCTCAGCGGCTCCTCGGCGGCGAGCACCTTCAGCAGGAACGGCAGCCGCCCGGACCACCGCTCCCGGCCCGGGCCGAGCGCGGCCGCCGGGTCCTGCCCGATGAGCTCGTGCAGCGGGCGCCGCGCCGCGGGACCGCCCACCGTCGACGGCGCGGCCGGGTGCGCGCCCAGCCACAGCTCGGCCTGCGGGTGCGGGGACGGCACCGGCTCGCCGAGCAGGTCGGCGATGACGGTCCGCGACCCCCAGGCGTAGGTCCGGATCGGGTTCTCCAGCAGTTCCACGGGTCTCCCGGTGTCAGCTGTTCGCGGGTGTGTCAGGTGCCGAGCGCGGCCCGGCCGGCCAGGCCCAGGTAGACCGCGGCGATGTCGACGCGCAGCGCCAGCACGGCGGCCCGCAGCAGGACCGCGTCGCGGGTGCCCCGCGGCACCTCCTCGACCGGGTGCGCGACGTCGGCGTTCGGCCATTCCCGGCCGAGCGTGCGGCGGCTGACCGCCTGCGGATCCTCCTCGCCGGTGCCCAGCAGCACCAGCCGGGGGGCGGGGGCCGCGTCCCGGTCCGGATCGGTGTCGTCGAACGGGTCGTGGAACACCCCGGCCGAACGCTCGGCGAGGTCCACCGCCACCCGCAGCCCGGCGAGCGTGCCCGCCTGGCCGAGATCGGCGGCGTGCGCGACGACGCCGGCGTGCGCCGCCAGCGCGGTCACCCCCTGCCGGGCGACGGCCGCGGCGGCCGGATCGACCCCCCACAGCAGCGGGGTCCGCTCGGCCAGCCGCAGCGCCAGCGACTTCGCCGGGTTCACGAACGGCTCGTGCCCCGGCTGGTTCCGCTCGGCCTCGGCGTCCAGCGCGTCGGCCAGCGCCTCCAGCCCGGCGGCCGGGGCGGGCGTGATCAGCTCCAGCTCGGTGACCGTCACCAGGACGACGGCCAGCGCCTGGGCGAAGCCGAGCCCCTCGGGCAGCGGGATCCGCGGCTCGACCAGCCGGGCCCGCCCGGCACCCGCCTGGGCGACCGGCCCGGCGTCCGGCGCCGACAGGATCACCTCGGCGCCGCGGCGGACCGCGATCGCGATCGACTCGGCCAGCTCGGCATCGGCCGGATCGGAGGTGTGCGCGACGACGACGTCCAATGGCCCGACCCAGCCCGGCACCACCGCGGCGTGCACCACCGGGACCGGGCAGCGGTCACCGAGCAGCGCGGTCACCAGGTCGGCGACCGCCCCGGACACGCCGGGCCTGCGCAGCAGCACCAGCGCCCGCGGCCGGTGCCCGCGCAGCCGGGCCAGACCGGCCTCGTCACAGGCGTGCACCGCGGACCGGACCTGCGCCCCCGCCGTCGCGGCGGCCCGCAGCACGCCGGTCGTGTCCCGGGCCATCAGCTCCCCCGGGTCGGCCAGCAGGGTGTCGTCGAGCACGCCGTTCACCCGTCGTCCCTCGCCGGACCGGTCCCCGGGAGGGCCTCGTCCAGCAGCAGCACCGGGATCTGGTCGGTGACCGGGAAGGAGCGGCCGCAGGACACGCAGGTCAGCGCGTCCGCGCTCGGCTCGCCCGCGGTGCCGGGACGCAGCGGGGCGTGCGCGTCACACGGGCAGGCCAGGATCTCGAGCAGCTGGGGGTCGAGCTGTACGGCCACGGTTCTCCTCGTCGTCATGTCTGGAGTCGATGCTGCCACCACGGGTCGGCACCGCGCGGGGGCCGACCGGGTACCGGCGCCCGCTGCGGCGGTCACCCGGGGTGCGCGGCACCTCAGGCGCGGACGACCGCCAGCACCTCGTCGACCAGGCTGCGGACCGCCGCGTCGTCCGGCGCCTCCACGTTCAGCCGCAGCAGCGGCTCGGTGTTCGAGGCCCGCAGGTTGAACCACGAGCCGTCCGGCAGCGTCACGGTCAGGCCGTCCAGCCGGTCGAGCGCCACCCCCGGCCGCGGACCGTAGACCGTCTCGATCTCGGCCACCTTCGCCGCCTGGTCGGCGACCGTCGAGTTGATCTCGCCGGAGGCGGCGTAGCGCTCGTAGGCGGTCATCAGGCCGGACAGCGTTCCGCCCGGCTGCGCGCGCCGGTGCTCGCCGAGCGCGGCCAGCAGGTGCAGCGCGGCGAGCATCCCGGAGTCGGCCTTCCAGAAGTCCCGGAAGTAGTAGTGCGCCGAGTGCTCGCCGCCGAACACCGCGCCGGTCTCGGCCATCGTCTGCTTGATGAACGAGTGGCCGACCCGGGTCCGGACCGGCCGGCCGCCGTGCTCGGCGACCAGCTCCGGGACGGCCCGCGAGGTGATCAGGTTGTGGATGACGGCGGCGGACGGCTCTCCGGCGTCCCGCGCCCGGCCCAGCTCGCGGACCGCGACCAGGCCGGTGATGGCGCTCGGGCTGATCGCGTCGCCGCGCTCGTCGACGGCGAAGCAGCGGTCGGCGTCGCCGTCGAAGGCCAGGCCCAGGTCGGCGCCCCCGGCGACGACGAGCTTCTGCAGGTCGACCAGGTTCGCCGGCTCCAGCGGGTTCGCCTCGTGGTTCGGGAAGGTGCCGTCGAGCTCGAAGTACAGCGGCACCACCCGCACGTTCAGCCCGTCGAACACGGTCGGGACGGTGTGCCCGCCCATCCCGTTGCCCGCGTCGACGACCACGGTCAGCTCCGGGCCCGCGTCCAGCGAGGACAGGTCGACCAGCGAGCGCAGGTACGCCGCGTACCCGGCGAGCATGTCCTCGGTGCGGACGGTGCCGGTGGCCGCGACCGGCACGATCCCGTCGGCGAGCAGCCGGCCGGCGTCGTCCCGGATGGTGGTGAGCCCGCTGTCCTGCCCGATCGGGGCCGCACCCGCCCGGCAGAGCTTGATGCCGTTGTAGCGCGCCGGATTGTGGCTGGCGGTGAACATGGCACCCGGCAGGTCCAGCGAGCCGGAGGCGAAGTACAGCATGTCGGTGCTGGCCAGCCCGATGTCGACGACGTCGAGCCCCTGGCCGGTCACCCCGTCGGCGAACGCGGCCGCCAGCGCGGGTGAGCTGTCCCGCATGTCCCGGCCGACGACCACCGCGGAGGGGGCCGGCCGGTCCGCAGCGACCAGCCGCGCGGTCGCCGCGCCGAGGGCGCGCGCGGCCGGTTCGTCGAGCTGGTCGCCGACGACACCGCGGATGTCGTAGGCCTTCACGATCGCCGAGAGGTCGGGCACGACGACTGACCCTATCTCAGGCCGTTCACCCGTCCGCGCTGTCCTCGTCGGGGGTCGGCAGCACCCGCAGGTGCCCCCGCCTGCCGGTCCCGCCGGGCCGGGCCACCACCTCGACCGGCCGGTCCACCCGGCCCGCCTCGCGGACGGCGTCGGCGAGCGCGGTGAGGTCCTCGCCGGTGTGCTGGGGAGGGGCGAACTCGCCCTCGAACCGGACGACCTCCCAGCCGCGCGGCGCGGTCAGGTTGTGCGCGTGCCCGGTGCACAGGTCGTAGGAGTGCGGTTCGGCCTGGGTCGCCAGTGGCCCGACGACGGCGGTGGAGTCGGCGTAGACGTAGGTGAGGGTGGCGACGGCGAGCTCGGTGCAGCCCGTCCGTGAACATCTCCGCACACTCAACACACGGGGGACGATAGCCCGTACGCCCGCGTCCGCCGCACTGCGACGCGCACCCGGCTCGGTGTACGGCGCTCCGCCGACGGGCCGTCGCCGCTCCGCGACGGCCGCGGCGGGGCCTAGACTGCACCGGTGTCCACCGCCCACCGCCTGCTCCGCCGCACCCCACGCCGCCGGGACCGTCGCGGCCGGGGACTGCGCGGACTGATGTATCCGGTGTCGACGCCCGCCTTCCGCACCCGGGCCGAACGGTTCGACGCGAAGGTGCTGGAGGCCCTGGAGCCGATCGAGGCCCGCTGGGGGCCGGAGCTGGCCGATCTCGACCTGGCCGTCGACGACGTGCCGAGTGTGGACCGGACCTCACCCGACGAGGTGGTCTGGGGCACCGGGGTGCTCGCCGACGTCGGCGTCCCGCTGGCGCACCTGGTGCCGGCCGGGGTGGACCCGGCCGGGATCCCGACCCGGGCCCGGATCGTGCTCTACCGCCGCCCGCTGGAGGCCCGCGCGCGCAACGGCGAGGATCTGGCCGACCTGGTGCACGAGGTGCTGGTCGAGCAGGTCGCGGAGTACCTCAACATCGAGCCGGACGCGGTCGACGGCAACTGAGCGGGCCCCGGTGCACGACGGCCCGGGCACCTCGCGGTGACCCGGGCCGGTACGGCTCAGACGGCTGCTCGGCGCAGCCGCCGTCGTTCCCGCTCGGACAGGCCGCCCCAGATCCCGAAGCGCTCGTCCTGCGCCAGCGCGTACTCCAGGCACTCGGCCCGGACCTCGCAGCCGGAGCAGATCCGCTTCGCCTCCCGGGTGGACCCGCCCTTCTCCGGGAAGAACGCCTCCGGATCGGTCTGGGCGCAGAGCGCACGCTCCTGCCAGTCGGGCACCTCGTCCCCGGGTACCTCGTCCAGCAGCCCCTTCAGGTCCAGAACCTGCGCGACCCGGTCGTGATCCTCCACGACCGGCTGCTCGGCCCCCGGCCCGGCTTCCGCCGGCCGCAGCATCCGCATGAACCCCTCGACGTCGTCCACTCGCCCACCTCCCCGCAACGCACCGGCGAATGACACCGCTGTAAGTACAGCGCCGACATTCGCTCTGTGCAAGCCGGCTCTGCCGAACGAGTGAAGCCCCACGCGCGTCCGTTTGATCGGTTCGGGAGGATGGGTACGTGCCCTCCCTGACCCGCCGTATCAGCCCGTGGTTCCTTCTGCTCGTCGGCATCACCCTGTTCGGGGTGGCGCTGGCGGCCGCCGCGGTCCCGGCCGGGTCCGAGGCCCTCGCGATCACCGGCGTCTTCGTGATCGTGCTGGCCGGCTGGGTCGTGTCGCTGTGCCTGCACGAGTTCGGGCACGCCATCACCGCCTACAAGGGCGGCGACACCTCGGTCGCGATGAAGGGCTATCTCACCCTCGACATCCGCCGCTACACCGATCCCGGGCTGTCCCTGGTGCTCCCGCTGATCATCTTGCTGATCGGCGGCCTGCCGCTGCCCGGCGGCGCGGTCTGGATCAACCAGTGGGCGCTGCGGTCGCGGGCCTGGCGGACCGGCGTCTCGCTGGCCGGGCCGGCCGCGAACCTGGTCGTCGGCTTCGCGCTGATCGTCGTCGTAGCGCTGTTCCCCGGCATGCCGCGGCCGGTCGCCGCCGGGCTCTCCGCGCTGGCGCTGTTCCAGGTCGTCGCGTTCGTGCTGAACATGCTGCCGGTCCCCGGCCTGGACGGGTGGGGCGCGCTCGAGCCGTACCTGTCGGCGCCCGCGCAGCGGTTCGGCGAGAAGGTGCGGCCGTGGGCGCCGCTGGCGCTGCTCGGGGTGCTGCTGTTCGTGCCAGGGGTGAGCGCGCTGTTCTTCACCGGCACCCAGATCCTCTACGCGCTGGCCGGTGGGGATTCCCAGCTCGCCGGGCAGGGGTTCAGCGCGCTGTTCTTCTGGCGCAACCTGTGACGCGGCGGCCGGGTCAACCCGATCCCGTGAACCGGAAGCCCTCCGCCAGCGCGCTGCCCGGGACGCGTCCGAGCCCCCAGCCGACCCGCGCCCGGTAGTCGCCGAGCGCGCCGCGGCGCGCCATCCGGTCCTCGTCGGTGTGCGCCGATCCGGGGGCGGCGGGCCGCGCGAACGGGGCGACGTAGAGCGCGTCGGTCGGGCAGTACGCCTCGCACAGGAAGCAGGTCTGGCAGTCGGCGCCCCGGGCGATCACCGGGAAGCCCCCGTCGTCGAGGTCGAACACGTCGGTGGGACACACGTCCACGCACACGTCGCAGCGGACGCAGCGGTCCCGGCTGACGATCTCGATCACCGTCGTACCTCCTCCGTCCCGGTCAACACGTCGTCCACGCCGGTGAGCACGATCCGGTGCTCCGCCCCGGGATCGGTCTCCGGGTGGTCGCTGCGCCGGTGCACCCCGCGGGTCTCCCGGCGCCGGGCGGCGGCGACCGTGCTCCAGCGCGCGGCCGCGAGCACCGCCGCGGACTCGCGGGCCCGGATCGCGGACCGCGGTCCGGTGCCGGGGTGCAGACCCGCCCGGACCGCGGCCCACAGGTCGTCCAGCCGGCCGCCGGTGTCGGTGAGAGCGGCACCGGTGCGCCGGTAGGTCCGCCCCGGCGGGAGCACGTCGGCCTGTACCGCGGCCACCACGTCGCCGGCGCCGATCCCGGAGGCCGGCCCGGTCGGGCGCATTCCGGCGCGGCCCAGCGCACGCAGCGGCACCCGGTGCACCGGTGCGGCCCGCGCGTACCGGGCGGCCGCCCGCCCGGCGAACGACCCGGACGCGATCGCCCATGCGCCGTTGTGGCTCCCGCCACCGCTGCGCGATCCGGTGACCAGCTCGCGGGTCGCGGCGTCCCCGGCGGCGTAGAGCCCGGTCACGTCGGTCTCGCAGCCGGGCCCCGCGAGCCGGATCCCGCCGGTGCCGCGGACCGTGCCCTCGTAGACCAGACGCAGCTCGTAGGGCGTGCGGAACGGGTCGATCCCGGCCTTGTCCAACGGCAGGAAGTAGTTCGGCTGGGCCCGGCGCATCGCGTCGTGCTGCTCGGCGGGGGCCCGGTCCAGCCGGGCCCACAACCGCTCGCCGCGGGCCAGCCGCTCGGCGGCCAGCACCCGGCCGCGCCGGCCGGTGAGCTCCCCGATCCGGCGGCCGTCGGCGTCGAAGTAGCTCGCGAACGCCATCATCAGCCCCTTCGTGTGCACCCCGAACGCCGGCGCGAGCGCGTACACGGCGGAGAACTCCATGCCGGACAGCCGGGCACCGGCCTCGGCCGCCATCAACAGTCCGTCGCCGGTGTCGACGTCGGTACCGAACGCACCGGAGAGCAGCGCCGTGCCCCCGGTGGCGACGATCACCGCGCCGGCGTGCAGCTCCCAGCCGCGCGGCTCCCGACGGAACCGGCCCGCGGCTCCGACGACCGCGCCGTCCGGCCCGGCGAGCAGCTCCAGCGCCGGTGCGTGGTCGAGGATCCGCACCCCGGCCCGGCGCACGGCGCGGCGCATCCGGCGCATGTACTCCGGCCCTTGCAGCCCGCTGCGGACCTCGTCGCCGACGTCGTCGCGCGGGAACCGGTAGCCCGCCAGTGCCAGGTCGGGGACCCGGTCCCAGGTCTCGGCCAGCACCCGGTGCATCCAGTCCGGTTCGCACAGCCCACCGCCCTCGCGCAGCCGGTCGGCAACCGCGCGGTCACGCTCCGGGCCCGGCGGCAGGTACCAGAGGTTGTTCCCGCCGGCGGCGGCCGCGCCGCTGGTACCGCAGTAGCCCTTGTCCGCCAGCACGACCTCCGCGCCGGCGCGGGCCGCGGCCAGCGCCGCCCAGCAGCCCGCCGGGCCGCCACCGAGCACCAGGACGTCCGCCCGCGACAGGATCCCGGCCGGCGTCATCGGGTCTCCCCCGGTTCCGGACGGCGGTAGGTCCACAGGTCCGGCTGCCCGCGAACCAGCAGGAGCACGACCGCCACACAGGCGAGGCCGCCCGCGGTCACCGCGACGGCCTCGCCCCACCACTCGGCGCCGACCCCGGTCACCGACTCGCCAGCCCGCGGGCCACCGGTCACCACCACCACGAACACCCCCTGCAGCCTGCCGCGCAGACCGTCCGGGGACACCTGCTGCAGGATCGTGCCGCGGTGCACCATCCCGACCGTGTCCGCGGCCCCGGCGAGCGCGAGCAGCACGCAGGCGACCACGAGTGCACCGGCCAGCATCCGACCGGGCTCCTGCGGGCCGACGACGAGCAGCACCGTCCCGAACCCGGCCACCGCGACCGCCCAGCCGATCCCGGCGCCGACCACCGCGCGTCCCTGGTTCGGGTTCGCGGTGATCCGGCCGGAGAACACACCGGTCGCCAGCGACCCGACCGCGATCGCGCTCGCCAGCACCCCGGCCGTGACCGGCCCGCCGCCGAGGTAGAGCACCCCGGCGGCCGGGAAGACCACCCGCGGGTTGGCCAGGACGTTGCAGGCCAGGTCGATCAGGAAGGTCATCCGCACCACCCGCTGCCCGGCGAGGTAGCGCAGACCCTCCAGCACCGATCGCAACCCGGCCCGCCCGCCGCCGCCCTCGCCGGGCAGCGGCTCCAACGACGGCAGCCGCAGTGCGGCGTACACCGCGGTGGCCAGTGCGACCGCCTCCAGGGTGTAGGTCACCGGGTAGCCGACCGCGACGACGAGCACCGCGCCGACCAGCGGTCCGACTCCCATCGCCAGGCTCATCACGATGCTGCGCAACGCGTTCGCCGCGGGGAGGTCGGCGGGATCGACCAGCCGCGGGATGACCGCCGACCGGGCCGGGTTGTTGACCGCCGCAGCGGCCGACTGCAGCGCGACGAGCCCGTAGAGGACACCGACCGACCCCAGGTCCAGCCACGCCTGCACCGCCAGCCCGACCGCCGGCACGAACACCCCGACCGAGGAGACGACGGTGACCGTGCGGCGGTCGTGCGCGTCGACCAGCGCACCACCGTAGAGCCCGATCGACACCAGCGGCACCAGCGCGCACAGCCCCAGCAACCCGACCGCGAGGGTCGAGCCGGTCAGCGCGTACACCTGCAGGCCGACGGCGACGACCGCGATCTGGGTGCCGATGCTCGACACCGCGAAGCTCCACCACAGCCTGCGGAAGTCCGGGCTGGTCCGCAGCGGGGTGAGATCGACCAGGATCCGGCGGCGACCGGCCGTCGACGTCACCGGTGGTCCGTCCCCGCCACGAGCGGGGGCGGCCGGAACGCCCGCACCGGGGGCGGCTCGCCGTCGAACCGGGTCACCTCGACCAGCGCGTGCTGTCCGGTGCAGCCCTGGGCCAGACCGGACGTCGGCCGATCGGCGGTCAGCACGTTCGGGTTGCCGTGCACGCAGACCGGACGCCCCGCGTCGTCGCGGAGCTCCTCGGCCGGGTCGAACCAGGCCCCGGTCGGCAGCTGCACGACACCGCGCCGGACAGCGCCGGAGAGCCGGGCTCCCGCCAGGCAGGCGCCACGGTCGTTGTGCACCAGGAGCACGTCGCCGTCGCTGACGCCGCGCGCCGCGGCGTCGTCCGGGTGGATCCGCAGCGCTTCCCGGCCCGCCACCTTGCCGGCGACACTGGCCGGGCCGAAGTCCAGCTGGCTGTGCAGCCGTCCGGCGGGCTGGTCGGCGATCAGGTGCAGCGGGAACCGGGCGGCGGCGGGCGCGCCGAGCCACTCCGGTGGCTCCAGCCAGGACGGCACACCCGGGCAGTCGGCCAGCCCGGCCGCGGCGATCGTCGGGGACACCAGCTGGATCCGACCGCTCGGGGTGCGCAGCGGATGCGCCTGCGGATCGCCGCGGAACCGGGCGAAGGCCGGGGGCCGCCGCGGCCGGGGCAGGGCGAGGTCCCCCGCCTCCCAGAAGTCGTCGAACGACGGCGGTCGCGGCTCCCGGCCGGTCGCCCAGCCGTCGTAGAGGTGCCGCAGCCACTCCCGCGGCGTCCGCCCGCCGGTGTACGCCTCCCCGATCCCGAGCAGCCCGGCGAGGCCGGCGCAGATCTCGTGGTCGTCGCGGGCCTGCCCGGCCGGTGCCTGCAGCCGGTGCATCGCGACGAGATGGCTGTCCGAGCGGCCTGCGCCGATGTCCTCCCGCTCGGTGGTGAGCGTCGCGGGGAGCACGATGTCGGCGTGCCGCGCCGTCGGCGTCCAGAACTGCTCGTGCACCACGACGGTGTCCGGCCGGCCGAACGCGCGGCGCAGCCGGTGCAGGTCCTGATGGTGGTGGAACGGGTTGCCACCGGCCCAGTGCACCAGCCGGACGTCGGGATAGGTGTGCCGCCCGCCGTCGTAGTCGAAGGTGGTGCCGGGGCCGAGCAGCAGATCGGCGATCCGGGCGCACGGGATGAAGTCGGCCACCGGGTTGACCGGCGCGGGGACGCCCCCGAAGCCGGACGGGCCGAGCCCGGAGCCGGCGTTGCCCATCGAGCCGTGGCCGTGCCCGAGCCCGCCGCCGGGGAGCCCGATCTGACCGAGCACCGCGGCCAGCGCGAGCGCCGACCACATCGTGTGCTCGCCGTGCGGGACGCGTTGCAGCGACCAGGTGACGGTGACCAGGGTCCGGCCGGCGGCCATCCGCCGGGCGAGTGCCCGGATGTCGTCGGCGGCGAGACCGGTCGGCCCGGCGGCCCAGCCGGCGTCGTGCCCGCGGTCCAGGATGTCCGCGCGCAGCCGGTCCGCACCGTCGGTGCAGCGCTGCAGGAACGCGGTGTCCGCCAGCCCCTCGGTGAACAGCGTGTGGATCAGAGCGCGGATCAGCGCGACGTCGGTTCCCGGGACGATCGGCCACCAGGTGCCCGGCCCGCCGTCGTGCACCGGGGAGATCGAGACGATCCCGGTCCCGGCCGCGACGGCCCGCTCCGGACCGCCGCGGGCGAGGTGGCCGGTCACACCGCCGTTGATCACGTGCAGGTTCTTGTCGGGGAGGCCGCCGAAGGCCACCACCAGGTCGGTGTGCTCGGCCACGTCGTCCCAGGACGCGGCCCGCCCGAACAGCTCCCCGACGTCGCCGACCAGGTGCGGGAAGACCACCCGCGACGCCGCCGTCGAGTACGAGTCGCGGGACCCGGTGAACCCGCCCAGCAGAGCGTGCAGCCGGTGCACCCGGTCGGGCGCCCGGTGGAACACCCCGGCGCTGGCCCAGCCGTAGGACCCGGCGAAGACGGCCGGGTGCCCGTGGCGCTCCCGGACCCGGGTGATCTCGTCCGCGACCAGCCGCAACGCGGTGTCCCATCCGACCTCGACGAACTCCTCCCCGGCGCCGCGGTCCGCCGGGCCGGGACCGTGCTCCAGCCAGCCGCGGCGGACCGCGGGCCGCAGCACCCGGGCCGGATGCCGGGAGGCGCCGCGCAGGTTGTCCAGCAGCGGGGACGGCGCCGGATCGGCCGGGTGCGGGAGGACCGCGACCAGGTCGTCGCCGGACACCTCGGCGGTGAAGGCACCCCAGTGCGAGGTGCTGCCGCGGGTCACCGGGACACCGCACGCGCGGACCGGGCGAGCGCCGGGCCGACCTCCCGGCCGACCAGCTCCAGCGAGCGGCGCCAGTGCTCCAGCGGGAGCTTCGCCGGGATCGCCTGCACCAGCAGGTGATCGGCGCCGCTCAGCAGCGGATCGGCCCGCAGCCGGTCGGCGACCTCGGCCGGGCCGCCGACCACGGCCTGGGAGGCGTCCACCGGGCCGGGCGGGAGGCCGCCGTCGAACTCGGCCCGGGCGCTCGCCTCGGTCGCGCCGACGTACACGGTGCGCGACAGCGCCACCCGGGGCCGGTGCCCGGCGCGCCGGGCGGCCTCCCGGTAGGCGTCGACCAGGTCGCGCTGGGCTGCCTCGGCGGCGGCCGGAGCGAGCCGTTTCGAACGGGACGCGAGCAGCCCGGCCCCGGAGGCGCCGATCCGTTCGCCGTCGGCGATGTCCACGGCGGGCTCCCAGATCCGGTCGGCCACGGTCGGTGCCGGCGGGTGCAGCCGGCGACCGCCGGGCAGCTCGGTGCCGCCGAGCACCGCACGCAGCCGCTCCAGCGAGCGAGTGTAGATCGCCCGGCGGTCGTCGTAGTCGATCCCGAACGCCGCGAACGGCCAGTCCTCCAGACCGCGGCCCAGGCCGAGCTCGAGCCGGCCACCGGACAGCGAGTCGAGCAGCGCGGCGTCCTCGGCCACCCGGATCGGGTCCTCGAGGGTGAGCACCACGACCGCGGCACCCAGCCGCAGCCGGGTCGTGCGGGCGGCCGCGGCAGTCAGGTAGAGCAGCGGCGAGGCGATGGTGCCCTGGGGCGCCGCGAAGTGGTGCGAGGTGATCCAGCCCGAGTCCAGCCCGGCCCGTTCGGCCGCGGCGAACACCTCCAGACCGTCCCGGTACTGCCTCGCGGGGTCGTGCCGGCCGTTGAGCCGCAGCAGGAACCCGAACGACGGGACGCCCCCGCCCGCCGCGCCCGGGACGGGCACGGCGGGCGAGGTTCCCGGCAGCACGACCGTCACTCCTGGTCCAGCCACAGGTCGTAGGCATAGCCGTAGGAATAGCCCCGCGGTGGGTCGAACGCGGTCGCCAGGTTCTGCACCCGGCTGGACGCGGCGTAGGAGTGCCGCGAGTAGTAGAGCGGGTGGGTCAGCGCCTGCTCGGTGATCGCGTAGTCCTGCAGCTGGGTCAGCAGCCGCTTGCGGTCCTCGTCGGTGCCGGCCGCCCGGATCTCCAGCAGCAGGTCGTCGACCGCCGGGTCGGAGAGCTGGACGGTGTTCATCGCCGCACCGGTCTGGTAGGTCTTCTCGATCACCTCGCCGGGATCGATGCCACCGATCTCCCGGGCGAAGATCTCGTAGCCGTTGGCCTCCCGGATCGTGTCGACCGTGCCCTCGTCACGGAACTGGAGCTCCAGGTCCACGCCGAGGTTCTTCTTCCACTCCGCCTGGATCGCCTGCAGCAGCACGTCCTGTCGGTCGGTCGGCGGGCTGCCGATGTAGCGGACCTTCAGCGGCTCGCCGTCCTTGGTCCGGATACCGTCCGCGGTCCGCGGGCCGGTCCAGCCGGCCTCGTCGAGCAACCGGTTGCCCAGCTCGGCGTCACCGCCGTAGCTGCCCTCGAACTTCGGGTCGTAGTACTTGCTCCCCGCGGGCACCGAGGCCCACTGCCGCTGCGCCAGACCCAGGTAGACGGCGTCCAGCAGGGCATCGGCGTCGAAGCCCTCGCGCAGCGCCCGGCGCACGGCCAGGTCCTGGGTCGGGCCGCTGGTGACGTTGAAGAACAACGACACCGGCTGGGTGTTGGACAACCGGTACTCGTAGTCGAAGCCGTCCACCCCGTCGAACAGCTCGACGTCACTGATCGGGACTGCGCTGACCGCGTCGACCTGGCCGGAGGTCAGCGCGCCGACCCGCACGGCCGGCTCGGGCAGGTAGGTGAGCACGAGCTCGTCGAGGTGCGCCGGGCCCTCGTGCTGCGCGGTGCCGACCGGCGGCGAGTTGTAGTCGTCGTTGCGGACGAACCGCAGCTGCTGGTCCGGGACGATCTCGGTGAGCACGAACGGCCCGGTCCCGGCCAGTGAGGTACCGCCCGAGTCGCGCTCCGGACCGGCCAGCCCCTTCGGCGACACGATCGCCCCCTGCAGGGACGACAGCGTGTGCAGGAACGACGAGCGCGGTCGGTCCAGCACCAGCTCCACCTCGAAGTCGGAGAGCACGTTCACCTCCTGCAGGTTGGAGAAGGTGCTGGACTTGACGCCGGGCGCGTACTCGCCGTCGATGACCAGGTCGAAGTTCGTCTTCACGGCCTGCGCGTCGAACCGCTCACCGTCGGTGAAGGTCACGTCGTCGCGCAGCTGGAAGGTGTAGCGCAGGCCGTCCGGCGAGATCTCCCACGACTCGGCGAGCCAGGGATGGAAGTCCTGGTCGAAGTCGATCGAGACGAGGCTGTCGTAGACGTTGCGCATCACGTGGGTGAAGCCCAGCGCACCACGGATGTGCGGGTTCAGGCCCTCGGCCGGGTAGCTCGGCAGCGCGATGGTGACGACGCCGCCGGGACGCGGCTCCCCACCGGAGGCGGCGAGCTCCGGTTCGGCGGCACCACCGCAGGCGGTCAGGAGGACCGCGGTCGCGGCGACGAACGAGGCGAGCAGGGATCTGGTGCGTCTCACGAGGTTGCTCCGGGTTCGGGGACGGGGGCGTGCGGGGGACGGATCGGGCGGACAGCCGGGGGCAGTGAATCCAGCAGCAGCTCGGTGTAGGGGTGGGCCGGTGCGCGGAACACCCGCTGGACCGGCCCGGACTCGACGATCTCGCCGTGCCGCATGACGAGCACCCGATCGCTGACGTGGTGCACCACGCCGAGGTCGTGCGACACGAACAGGACGGCGGTGCCCAGCTCGGCCTGCAGCTCGGCGAGCAGGTCGAGAACCTGGGCCTGCACCGAGACGTCGAGGGCCGAGACCGGCTCGTCGCAGACCAGCAGCCGGGGCCGCGGACCGATCGCGCGGGCGATCGCGACCCGCTGGCGCTGCCCGCCGGACAGCTGCCGCGGATACCGCTCGGCCACCGACGCCGGCAGCCCGACCTGGTCGAGCAGCTCGACGACCCGGGCCCGGCGGCGGGTCCGGTCCAGGTGCCCGAGGCCCTCGGCGACGACGGCCCCGACCGGGTAGCGCGGGTCGAACGACCCGAACGCGTCCTGCGGGACGAGCTGTGGCCCGGCCCCGGGCCGCTCCGCGCCGGGGAAGCGGACCGTGCCGGTGTCCGGCCGGGTCAGCCCGAGCAGCAGCCTGGCCACGGTGCTCTTGCCCGAACCCGACTCGCCGACCAGGCCGAGCGTCTCCCCCCGGGAGATCGTCAGCGACACGTCGCGGACCGCGTGGATGGCACCGCCGCGCCGGCGGAACGACTTGCCCAGACCGTCGGCGACGACGACCGGGGCGTCCACGTCGATGCTCCGCTCCGGCAACGGCGCCCGGTCCGGGGACAGCCTGCGGCCGCGCGACCCGGCGGACGGGATCGCGCTGAGCAGGGTGCGGGTGTAGGGGTGGGCCGGGGCTCCGATGACGTCGGCCACCGGGCCCTCCTCGACCACCTCCCCACCCGAGACCACCAGCACCCGGTCGGCCACCGCGGCGACCACCGCGAGATCGTGGCTCACCAGCAGCAGCCCCAGGCCGTCCCGCTTGCGCTGGGCGAGCAGGTCCAGGATCTGCGCCTGCACCGTCACGTCCAGCGCGGTCGTCGGCTCGTCGGCGATCAGCAGCGACGGGCCGCCGGCCAGCGCGGAGGCGATCAGCGCGCGCTGTCGCAGGCCACCGGACAGCTCGTGCGGGTACTGCCGGCTGCGGACGGCGGGATCGGGGATCCCGGCCGCGGCGAGCAGCTCCTCGACGGCGGCGCGGCGCCCGCGCCGGTCCCACCGGGACAGCGTGCCGTGCCGGCGGAGGGCCTCGCCGACCTCCTGCTCGACGGTGCGCAGCGGGTCCAGTGAGCCGAGGGCGTCCTGCAGGACGAGACCGATCTCGGCGCCGCGGACCCGTTGCCAGTCCCGCTCGGTGAACCGGCCGGCGTCCTGCCCGCCGACGTGCAGCCGCGCGGCCTCGACCCGGGCGTGCGGTCCGGCGAGGCCGACCAGCGCGCGGCTGGTCACCGACTTGCCGGAGCCGGACTCGCCGACGACGGCGACCGTCTCGCCCCGGCGGACCTGCAGGGAGATGCCGCGGACGGCGTGCACCGGGCCCGCCCCGGTCGGGAAGTGGACGTGCAGGTCCTGCACGTCGATCAACAGATCGGTGTCCTGCCCGGGGGCCGGGCGGACCGCGGTGGCCAGGGACGTGCTGCTCACAGCGAGTTCCTCCGTTCGAACCGGCGTTGCAGATGTCCGCCGACCACCGCGGTGGCGACGACCGTGACGGTGATGGCCAGGCCCGGAAAGACCCCGAGCCACCAGCCGATCCGCAGGTAGTTGCGGCCCTCGGCGAGCAGTGAGCCCCACTCCGGCAGCGGCGGCTGCGGGCCGAACCCGAGGAACCCGAGGCCGGCCGCGGAGATGATCGCGCTGCCGAGCCCGAGCGTCGCGAGGATCGGGATGGTGCCCAGCGCGTTCGGCAGGACGTGCCGCAACGCCCGGGCCCAGGCACCGATCCCGAGCAGTGCGGCCTGCTCGACGTAGCCCGCGTTCCGGACGGCGAGGGTCTCGGCCCGGACCACCCGGCCGTACCGGGGTGCCGCCGCGATCCCGATCGCGATGATCAGGTTCGCGGTGCCGGTCCCGGCGAGGCTGATGAACAGCAGCGCCAGCAGCAGCTCGGGGAACGCGCCGAGCACGTCGAACACCCGGGAGACGAACTCGTCGAGGTACCGGTGCCCGACCCCGGCGGCGAGCCCGAGCAGCACGCCGACCAGCAGTGCGAGGACGGTCGCGGTCAGTCCGATGAACAGCGAGTGCCGGGCGCCGTGCACGACCCGGGCCCACACGTCGCGGCCGAGCAGGTCGGTGCCGAAGGGGTGTTCCGCACCGGGCGGGCGCAGGGTCGCGATCGGGTCGGCGAGGATCGGATCGGCGGCGGTGAAGGCCCCGGGTACGAGTGCCATCGCACCGACCAGCACCAGCACGCCGCTCGCGGCCAGCACCGGCAGCTGCTCCCGGCGTACCCTGCGCCGCGGTCGCTGTGCCGGCTGCGACCGGGCCGCCGCGCGGCCCGCACGGTCCAGGACGATCATGTTCCAGACCTCCGCAGTCTCGGGTCGACGAGCAGGTAGAGCAGGTCGACGACGGTGCTGACGACGACGTAGAACACGACCGAGAGCAGCACCACGGCGAGCACCACCGGGATGTCCTGCTGGGTCACCGCCTGTACGGTCGCCTGGCCGAGGCCCGGTCTGCCGAACACCTGCTCGGTGATCACCGTCCCGTTCAGCAGCCCGCCGACCGCCCAGCCGGTGAGGGTGACCGCGGGGAGCAGGCTGTGCCGCAGCCCGTGCCGGGTCCGGACCTCCCACGGGGACACCCCGCGGGACCGGGCGGTCACCGCGAAGGGCTGTTCCAGTGCGCGTTCCAGTCCGCCGCGCATCACCTGGGACAGCACCGCGGCCAGTGGGAGGGCCAGGGTCAGCGCGGGCAGCACCAGCGCCCGCACACCCTCGGTCCCGGCGACCGGGAACAGGGCGAACTGGAACGAGAACGCGGTGAGCAACAGGATCCCGAGCCAGAACGACGGCACCGAGGCCAGCACGAGCTCCAGCGTCGAGGGCAGTGCGACCATCCAGCGCGGGCGGCCCGCGGTGAGCAGCGCGCCGGCGACCGCGAGTCCGACCGCGACGACGACGGCGGCGGCGGTCAGCGCGACGGTGGGCCACAGTCGCGCTCCCAGCACCGCGTTGACCGGCTGCTGCTGTACGAACGACGTCCCCAGGTCGCCGCTCGCGATCCGCAGCAGGTGGCTCAGGTACTGCTGCCACAGCGGCTGGTCCAGCTGCCAGTCGGCGATCACCGCGGCCCGGAACTCGGGGGTGATGTTCTCCCCCATCAGCAGGGTGACCGGATCGCCGGGGGCGAGATGGACCGAGAAGAAGGTGAGCGTCACGGCGGCCCAGAGCACGACGACGCCGGACAACAGCTTGCGCAGCACCGTCGCGGAGACGACCCGCACCCGTTCCCGGCGCAGGGCCGCGGTGACCCCGGTCTGGGCGGTCATCAGGCGAACGGGCCGCCACCGAGCGAGCTGAGCACCCGGTCGTCGGCGGTGGTCGGGCGCTGCACCTCGGGCCGGGGCAGCCCGTAGGTCTCGCGCAGTGTCGTACCGGGGTACTCGGACCGGAACAGCCCGCGCCGGACCAGGATCGGGACGACGCCGTCGACGAAGTCCTCGGCCACCGACGGCAGCTGCGCCGGCATCACGTTGAACCCGTCGGAGGCACCGGCCCGGAACCACTCCTCGATCCGGTCGGCGATCTGCTCCGGCGCACCGACCGCGGTGACGTGGGTCAGCCCGCCGCCCTGCCGGTCCAGGATCTCCCGCACGGTCAGCCGTTCCCGGCGGGCGGTGCCGACCAGCGCGGCGAAGTGCCCCTGCTGGCTGCCCAGCGCGCCGTCCTCGGGGACCAGCTCCCAGGGCAGCTCGCGATCCAACTCCAGCGCCTCGGCGGGGACGCCGACCTGCAGGGCGAGCGCGTTCAACGCGAACGTCCGGTCGTGCAGGTCCGCCAGCTCGCGCCGGCGCGCCTTCGCCGCGGTCTCGGTGTCGCCGACCACCGTGATCAGCCCCGGCAGCACCTTGACCAGCTCGGGATCGCGGCCGAACCCGGCGGCGCGCTCGCGCACCTTGCGCCGGAACGCCTGCGCACCCTCCAGGGTCGGCTGCACCGTGTACACCGCGTCGGCGTAGCGGGACGCCAGCCCGATCCCGCGCTCCGAGGAACCGGCCTGGACGAGCACCGGGCGGCCCTGCGGGGAGCGCGGCAGATTGAGCGGGCCGTCGACCTGGAAGTGCTCGCCGACGTGGCCGATCCGGTGGATCCGCCCCTCGTCGACGAAGACGCCGGTGCCCCGGTCGCCGGGAAACGCGTCCTCCTCCCAGCTGTCCCACAGCTTGAACGCGACCTGGAGGAACTCCTCGGCGCGGCGGTAGCGGTCCTCGTGGTCCAGCGCAGTGCTGCGGTTGAAGTTGCGGGCGACGTCGTCACCGGTGGTGGCGACGATGTTCCAGGCCGCCCGACCGCCGGACACGTGGTCCAGTGTGGAGATCCGGCGGGCGAGGTTGTACGGATCGTTGTAGGAGGTGGACGCGGTGGCGACCAGCCCGATCCGCTCGGTCGCCGCGGCGACCGCGGTCAACGCGACAGTGGGTTCGAGGCCGCGGAACGGTCGGTAGGCGCCCCGGTAGCGCCACACCGGGGTGTCGGCGAGGAAGACCGCGTCGAGCTTGCCGCGCTCGGCGATCCGCGCGACCTCGATGTAGTGCTCGATCTCGCTGAACCGGCGGCCGCTGCCGGCGGCGGAGCCGCCGTCACGCCAGGCGCCGGGGAAGACACCGCCGGGGATCAGGTTCAGGTTCAGGGTCAGCTGGCGGGCAGGGTCAGCAGGCATGGTCGGGTACTCCGGTGTGGGCGACGGGTGGACGGCGGGTGTTCGGGTTCAGCGCTCGACCGGGAAACCGACGATCGAGCCCCACTCGGTCCACGAGCCGTCGTAGACCCGGACCCGGGACAGGCCGGCGACCCGGGTCAGCGCGAACCAGCCCAGGGACGCCCGGTGCGAGAGCCGGCAGTAGGTGACGACATCGGTGCCGGCGTCGATCCCGTGCGCGGCGGCGACCTCGCGGATCCGTTCCGCGGGCAGGAACCTGCCGTGTTCGTCGAGCAGCTCGCGGAAGAACACGTGCCGGGCGCCGGGGATGTGGCCGTGCCGTTCCGCGCCGTGGTCGAGCGGGGCGGTGTACGGGGCGACCCGGCGGCCGTCGTACTCCTCGGGGCTGCGCAGGTCGAGGAGCACGGTGTCGGTGCCGAGCGCGGCGAGCACCCCGTCCCGTCCGATCAGCGGCTCCGGGCCGGGCAGCGGATCGGGCGGGCTCAGCACCCGGGCGGCCGGCGGACGCCAGGCGTCGGGATCCCCGGTCGGCAGGTCGAGCGCGGCCCAGGCCTCCAGTCCGCCGTCGAGCACGCTCACCGCGGTGAAGCCGCGCACAGTCAGCACCCAGTAGGCGTAGACCGCGAACTGGGTCGGCAGCCCGGCCAGCACCAGGTGGGTGCCGTCGCCGACGCCGAGGGCGCCGAGGCGGCCGGCCAGTTGCTCCGGGGTGGCGAGCAGCCGACTCAGGTCGTCCCAGAGCAGGCCCTTCCAGGCGACGCTGGTGGCGCCGGGCACGGTGCCGGCACGGACGGCGTCGTCACCGGGGGTGTTGCGGATCTCCAGCACCGCGATGTCGTCAGCGGGCAGGAGCCGGAGAAGGTCCTCAGGGGCGAGGAGGGGGTCCCGGAGCAGGGACGGGGTGGTGGCAGACATGCGGTGCGTCCTGGTGATCGGGCCGGTCGACCTCGCGGTCGACCGGTCGGCCTGCGGGTGAGGGCAGGGCACCGGAACAGGCGCAGCTGACGACCCGCATGAGGTCGACGGCGCGGCGGCGGGTCAGCAGGGCGGTGGTCACGCGGATCCGCCCCCGGACGGCGCGTCGACCGGCAGGCCGGCGTCGCGCCAGGCGGGGAACGCGCCGCGGACGTGCGAGACGTTCGGGAAGCCGAGCCCGACCAGCCGGCGGCCGACCTCGCCGGAACCGCCCTCGCCGCCGCAGATCACCACGATCTCGCGGTCCCGCGCGGCGAGCGGCTCGGCACCGGTGAACAGCTCGGCCAGCCGGGTCCGGTCGACCACGACGGCGCCGGGGATGGTGCCGTTCGCCGCCCGGTTGGGCAGGCCGCGGACATCGACCAGCAGCGCTCCGGCGCGGTGCCGGGCCGCCGCAGCGACGGGCTCGAGCACCGGGAGCCCGGTGGAGACGGTGAAGTCGGACATGATCCTCCGAACCGCGGTCGACCGGACCGCGGCAGCAGCTCCGCCCGGTGGGCGGAGGAGACCGGCGTGGGTGGGGAGCGCTCAGGCGGGACGGCCGGAGCGGCGACAGCGGCCGGGACACTCCGTGGGGGAGGTCACGCAGCGGCACGGCCGGCAGCCATCGGTGCACCCGATGCGGTTGCTGCACAGTCCGTTGATCACGGACCGAGCATAGGAAGCCGATGACCGATCGTTCAACTGCGATCGGAGTGGTGGACCGATCGGCACATCCGATCGGTCGGCGCGCTACGCCGCCCGCGAGCTGCCGCTGCCGAGTTCGTTCAGGAACTCGGTGACCGCGGTCCGGGCGGCGGCCTCGACGGCGGGCACCAGCCCCCGGCGGGTCGCGATCCGGACCCCGGTGCGGCCGGGCGACGGCAGGTCGGCGCAGATCTGGGTGCCCTCCGGCACCCGGCCGAGGCCGGGCAGCACGGTCAGCCCCAGTCCGGCGCGCACCGCGGCGAGGACGCCCTCCAGGGTCGTCGACTCGGCACGCACCGAGATCGCGTGGCCGAGCTCGGCCAGCGTCGCCGACGCCCGCGCGCGCATCCCGCACGGCTCGTCGAACGCGACCAGCGGCCACGGGCCGTCGGACACCGGCAGCCGGAACGACGGCGCCGAGTACCACTGGAGTGGCAGCGACCCGACCTCGATCCCGGTGACCGCGGCCGAGCTGCCCAGCACCACGGCGACGTCGATCGTCCCGGCGGCCACCGCCTCGGTGAGCTGGCGCGACCGGTCCAGCCGGAACCGCACGTCGCGGCCCGGGAAGGCGGCGTCGACCGCGCGCAGCAGCCCGGGCAGGATCTGATCGGCGGCCTGCTCGGTGGCCCCGACGACGATCTGGCCGGGGGCGGCGGCGCCGAGCCGCTCCAGCATCTCCTCGCTGGCCGCCAGCAACCGGCGCGCCTCCACCAGCAGCTGTTCGCCCTCCGCGGTGAACCGGGTGCCGCGGCCCGCCTTGACCACGAGCTGCTGGCCCAGCCGCCGCTCGAGCTGACGGACGTGCTGGCTGACGGTGGCCTGGCTCAGGTGCAGCGAGGCGGCGGCCCGGTGGAAACCCCCGACGTCGGCGATCGTGACGATCGTGCGCAGCTGCGCGAGGTCGAGGGGGTCGCTCACGTCCCGGAGGGTATCCGCGGACCGCCGGGATCCGGAAGCCGCCGGGACGCCGCACACCCGGCGGCTGCGACCATCGCCGGCACCGTGTCGCTGTCCGGGGGCAGCGCGTCGACCGGCCACCAGCGCAGATCCAGCGACTCGTCGCTGATCCGCGGCTGCGCCCCGGCCGGGGCGCGGACCAGGTAGCGCACGTCCAGATGCCGGGTGGGACGTCCACCCGAACAGGTGACCGGATGGACGTCGATGTGCAGCGGCTGCTCGCCGATCTGCAGCCCGTCCATCCCGGACTCCTCGGTCGCCTCGCGCAGCGCCGCCGCGCGCAGCGAGTCGTCCCCCGGCTCGCAGTGCCCGCCCAGCTGGATCCAGCGCCCCACCCGCGGGTGCAGGGTCAGCAGCGTGTGCTCGCCCGTCGCGTCCAGCAGCAGGGCGGACGCCGTCAGGTGCCCGGGGGCACAGGACCGGTCGCAGGCGTCGTCCGGGCGGGCGTCCAAGAAGGCCAGCAGCGCGTACCGCAGCGCCCGCTGCGCCTCGTCCGGCGGCTCCCAGCCGATCAGCTCGCGGGCCGCCGTCGCCGCTGTCACCATCGCTACATCTCCAGCAGGTGCTCGGCGGTGTCCCGCGGGGCGCGCGGGCCGAGCGGCTGCGCCGGCACCCCGACCGCGACCGCGCCGAGCGCCGCCCAGTCCGCCGGCAGCTCCAGCGCCGAGCGGGCCACCTCGGGCGCGAAGATCGTCGACCCGACCCAGCAGGACGCCAGCCCCTCGGCCGCCAGCGCCACCAGCAGCGCCTGCACCGCGGCGCCGCCGGCGACGGTGAACATGTCCCGCTCGGCGGCGGCGCGGGCCGGGTCCGGGTAGTCGTGCATGCCCTCGCCACTGCGGAAGGCCAGCACCAGCTCGGGTGCCCGGCGCAGCAGGTCGCCGCGGGCCAGCCGGCGCTCGATCTCGTCGGCCGGGCGCCCGTCGGCGGCCAGATCGGCCCGCCAGCGATCGCGCATCGCGTCCAGCACCGCGGACCGGCGCCCGGGGTCACGCAGCCACACGAACCGGAACGGGGTGCTGTGGTGCGGGGCGGGCGCGGTCAGCGCGACGCCGACGGCGCGGCGCAGCGCGGCGGCGTCCACCGGCTCGTCGGCGAACTCCCGGGTGCTGCGGCGCAGCAGGACCGCCTCGCGGCGGCCGAGCGCGAGCGCCTCCTCGGTGCCCAGCGAGAACAGGTCGTCCTCGAGCGGGCGGATGAGGTCGCGGGCGACCGAGCCGTCGTCGGTCACCGTCATGCCGCGCACGACGGCCACCGGCACCGCGCCGAGCTTGCCCTTGACCAGGTCGGCGGCCGCGGCGAGCTCGTCGGCCAGCGCGATCTCGGTGACCAGCAGGTCGTTGCCCTGGGCGTCGACGGCGCCGCCGTAGCGGTGCAGCACCGGGACGCCGGCCGAGCCGATCGCGACGTCGGTCTGCCCGATCCGCCAGGTCCGGCCCAGGGTGTCGGTGACGACGACGCCGACGTCCACCCCGAGCCGCTCGCGCAGCCCGGCGCGCAGCGCGGCGGCCGAGGCATCCGGATCGGCGGGCAGCAGCGCCAGCTCGTCGCGGCGCACGTTCGACCCGTCGATCCCGGCCGCGGCCTGCACGATGCCGAGCTTCCCGGCGACGATCAGCGTCCTCCCGCGCCGGGCCAGCACCCGCTCGGTCTCCTGATCGACCAGTCTGCGGCGCAGCGCGTCGCGCTCCTCCTCGTCGGCCGGGGCCGGGACCAGCCTGCCCTCCACCTTGGAGAAGATCTTGCTGGTGACGACGACGACGTCGCCGTCGCGCAGCCAGCCCAGCGCGTCGGCGAGCACCGCGGTGAGGTCGTCGCCGGGACGGAACTCGGGCAGGCCGGGCACCGGGCGGATCTCCAGCCCGGCCGAGGCGTGGTCGGGGAACGGCTCAGACGGCACGACCGGCCACCTCGAACGCGGCGCGGGCCATCTCCGCGGTCGCCTCGACGTCGGTCATCAGCAGCGGGACCTCGCGGACGGTCGCGCCGGGCACCGTCGCGGTGTCGCCGGTGTGCACCAGGTAGCCGTCGAGCAGGCCGCCCTCGCCGCGGCCGCCGTAGTGCCGTCCGACGCCCTCGGCGCTGGTCTCGACGCCGATCGCGGTCAGGCAGGCGTCGGCCATCCCGCGCACCGGGCGGCCGCCGACGATCGGCGACAGCCCGACGATCGGCGCCGGGGTCGTCGCGAGCGCCTGCGGGACACCCGGGACCGACACGATCGTCCCGATGCTCACCACCGGGTTCGACGGCGCCACCAGCACGACGTCCGCCCCGGCGATCGCGGCCCGCGCGTCCGGCTGGATCGCGGCCTGGTCGGCGCCGACCGAGGCGAACCGGTACGCCTTCGGCGCGGCCCGGTGCCTGATCCACCATTCCTGGAAGTGCACGGCGACCTGCGGCGGTGCGTCGTCGGTGTCGCCCGGCTCCGGGTTGTCGATGACGACGTGGGTCTCGACCCGGTCGTCGGAGGCCGGGATCAGCCGCACGCCGGGCTGCCAGCGGTGGCAGAGCGCCTCGGTGACCTGGGACAGCGGGTAGCCGGCGCGCAGCATCCGGGTGCGGACCAGGTGGGTGGCGACGTCCCGGTCGCCCAGCCCGAACCAGGTCGGGTCGGCCCCGTACGCGGCGAGCTCCTCGGCGACCGACCAGGTCTCCTCCGAACGGCCCCAGCCCTTGTCGGTGTCGATGCCACCGCCGAGGGTGTACATGCAGGTGTCCAGGTCCGGACAGACCCGCAGGCCGTGCAGCCAGATGTCGTCGCCGACGTTGACGACCGCGTCGATCTCGTGCGGGTGGCCCTCGGGCGCGGGCCCGGTCGTGGGCAGGCCGAGCGCCGCCTTCACGCCTTGCAGGAAGCGGGCCCCGCCGACCCCTCCGACCAGAACGGTGACCTTCACGGGAACGACCCTACGGCGGTCACAGGGTGCGGTAGTCGCGCGGGGAGAACCTGGGGCCGAACCGCGGCCGCCGGAACCCCGACGACTCGATGTAGCGGACCGCCCGCTGGCGCTGCCCGGCATAGGGCGCCAGCACCTCCAGCAGGCCCGCGTCGTCGAGGTCGTGGCCGAGCAGCGCGTGGCCGACCGTGTTCGGGATGTGGAAGTCGCCGAAGCTCACCGCGTCCGGATCGCCCCACACCCGCTGGGCGATCTCCGCGGCCGTCCAGACACCGATCCCGCGGACCCGGCGCAGCAGCACCCGCCCCGGCTCGCCGGCCAGCCCGGCGGCCGCCTCCAGCCGGTGCGCGACGACGGCGGCGTGCAGGATCGCCGAGCGCCGCGCGTGATCGACCCCGGCGCGGTGCCACTCCCAGTCCGGGATCGCCCGGACCTGCTCCGGGGTCGGTGGCACCCGCATCCCGTCCGGCACCACCCCGGCCGGCCCGGGTGCCGGGTCGCCGAAGCGCCGGGCCAGCTCGCGGAACGACCGCCGGGCCTCGGTGCCGGTCACCTTCTGCTCCAGCACCGCGGGCAGCAGCGCGTCCCACACCCGGCCGGACGAGCCCAGGCGCAGGCCGGGCATCCGCCGGACCGCGTCGGCGACCAGCGGATGGTGCGCGACGAACACCGACGGGTCGTCGTCGCCGCCGAGCAGCGACGGCAGCCGGTCGATCTCCCAGTCCGCGCCGGGCCCCCAGGCGGTGGCCCGCACCGGCCCGCCGGCCCGGCGCCGGTAGGCCACCGTGGCCGGGCCGTCCGGGGTGGTGCTCACCCGCCAGACGACGGCGCCGTCGCTCGCCGTCCGCCACGTCGGGTCACCGCGGCCGCGGCGCAGCGGGGACAGCACCCCGTACAGGTCGAGCGGGTACGGCGGGTGCCACTCGCGGTCTCGCATCGTCACCGCCGGGGCTCGGCCGGGGCTCACACGTCGGGGGAGAACCGGATCCCGTGCGGCGGGAGCGTGACGTCCGGCCAGATCCGCAGGTTGTGCCGCAGCTCGCAGTGCGCGCCGATCACCGCCCGGTCGCCCACCACGGTGTCCCGCACGCTGGCGCCCTCCTCGACGACGGCGCCGGCGCCGATCACCGAGTTCTCCACGACCGCCCCGGCGGCGACCACGGCGCCGTCGAACAACATCGAGCCCTCGATCTTCGCGCCGGACCCGATCCGGGCGCCGCGGCCGATCGTCGATCCGCCGAACACCAGCGCGTCGGACGCCACCTCGGCGCCGTCGAGGATCATCGCCTCGCCGGTCGGGCCGGGCAGCGCTGCCGACGGCGCGACGCCGCGGACCAGGTCCGCCGAGCCGTGCACCAGGTCGCCGGGGGTTCCCATGTCCCGCCAGTAGGCGACGTCGACGTGCCCCTGCACGTGCGCGCCGGAGGCCAGCAGGTCCGGGAACGTCTCGCGCTCCACCGACACCGGGCGCCCCTCGGGGATGGTGTCGATGACCTCGCGCCGGAACACGTAGCAACCGGCGTTGATCTGGTCGGTGGGCGGGTCCTCGGTCTTCTCCAGGAACTTCAGGACCCGGCCGCTCGGGTCGGTCGGCACGCAGCCGAACGCCCGCGGGTTCTGCACCCGGACGAGGTGCAGCGTGACGTCGGCGCCCGAGGAGCGGTGCGTGTCCGCCACCGCCCGCAGGTCGGTGCCGGCCAGCACGTCCCCGTTGAAGATCATGACGTGCTCGGCGGAGAGCTTCTGCGCGACGTTGCGGATCCCGCCGCCGGTGCCCAGCGGCTCGGTCTCGGTCACGTAGGTCAGGTCGAGCCCCAGCGCGGTGCCGTCCCCGAAGTGTTCCTCGAAGGTCTCGGCCAGGTAGCTCGTGCCCAGCACCGCCCGCCGGATGCCCGCCTCGCGGATCCGGGACAGCAGGTGCGCCAGGAACGGCACCCCCGCGGTGGGCAGCATCGGCTTGGGCGCCGACAGGGTCAGTGGCCGTAGCCGGGTGCCCTTGCCCCCGACCAGAACGACCGCCTCGACGTCCTGCAACGCGGTTCCCCCTCAGGTGTTCTCTCGTCAGCTCTCGGTCGGCTCCGGTGAGCCGGTCTCAGCCCGCGCGGGCCGCGAGTCGCGAGCGGACGGCGAGCCCGGCCCGGACGGCGGCCCGCAGCGGTGCCCGGGCCGGGCCCGGGTGCCGGTCCGCCAGGAACCGGTAGGCGCTGCGGTGGTGCTCGGCGAGCATCCGCGCCGACACCTCCGGCTTGCCGGTGGAGACGCCGCCGACGTGCGTCACCTCGGCCGAGGGTACGTAGACGTTCTGCCAGCCGGCGAGCGTGAGCCGGCGGCCGAGGTCCACGTCCTCGAAGTACATGAAGTAGCGCGGGTCGAAGCCGTCGACCGAGTCGAACGCGGTCCGCCGCAGCAGCAGGCAGGACCCGGACAGCCAGCCGGCCGGCCGCTCGGTGAGGTCCTCGCGGGACCGCCGGTAGGCCGTGGTCCACGGGTTCCCCGGCCACACCGGCCCGAGCGCGGCGTGCCCGGCGCCGGCGAGCAGCGACGGGACCTCGCGCGCCGACGGGTAGACCTCGCCGGAGGGCTCGCGGATCAGCGGGCCGAGCGCGCCGGCGCGCGGATGCCGCGCACCGGCGTCGAGCAGCGCGTCCAGCGAGCCGGGGGCCCACTCCAGGTCCGGGTTCGCGACGACCACCCAGCCGTAGGAGTCGTCCAGCCCGGCGACCCCGCGGTTGGCCGCGGCCCCGTAGCCGACGTTCTCGCCGATCGGCAGGAACCGCACCCCGTCCCGCTCCCGGGCGGCCCGCTCCGGGGCGCCGTCGACCGAGCCGTTGTCGGCCAGGACCACCGGCACGCCGGACCGGCCGGTCGCACCGGCCAGCGAGTCCAGGAAGGCGTCCAGGGTGCGCCCCGGGGAGTAGGTCACGGTGACGACGGCGACCCGGTCGCCGTAGGTCCGCACGGATGGCTGCACACCCGGCACGCTAGCGAGGCCGGGCCACCGCCGCCCGGGCGGCGTCACGATCGCGCCGCGAACATCACACCCGGTGACGACCGCAGCACCGGGGATATCCCCTCCCGAACCGCCCCCGGCCGTCCGATCAGCGACGACGCGGTGCGCCGCAACGTCACCCTCAAGTCCGTGCCGGATCAAGCATCCGGGCGACCGGGCCGACACGCATGCCGGTACGGCCCCGAGGAGGGCCCCGATGCTGCACCCTGAACCCGATCGGCAGCCCGGACCGACGTGAGGGGAGGCGGGCATGAGCGACCCCCGCCGGCCCCGTGTCCGTCCGTACCCACCGTCGTCCGCCCGTCCGGCCGATCGCCGCCCGCCCGCCCGGCCGTCCGCCGGACGGCGCTGGCTGTACCGGTTCCAGGTGGGCGTCGCCGCGATGTCGGTGCTCACCCTGCTGCTGACCGGCGCGGCGTGGACGCTCTACCGGGACGTCACCGGCGGTATCACCACCACCAACGTGATCTTCGGCGGCTCGGCGGGCGGCGAGCGGAACATCCTGCTGGTCGGGGTCGACAGCCGCACCGACGCGCAGGGCGATCCGCTGCCCGCCGAGGTGCTGGCCGAGCTGCGCAGCGGCGCCGAGGACGGCGTGCTCAACTCGGACACGATCATCGTCGTGCACGTCCCGGCGGACGGCGGCGGGGCCACCGCGTTCTCGGTGCCGCGCGACTCCGAGGTGCGGATCCCGGGCCTCGGCCGCAACAAGATCAACGCGGCCTACCCGCAGACCAAGGCGCAGGCCGCGGCCCGACTGGTCGAGGAGGGCATGGCCGACCCGAAGCAGGTCGACGAGGAGTCCTCCCAGGCCGGGCGGCAGGCCCTGATCGGCGCCGTGCAGGACCTGACCGGGCTCGGCATCGACCACTACGCCGAGGTCAACCTGCTCGGGTTCTACAACCTCACCCAGGCCATCGGCGGTGTCGAGGTCTGCCTCAAGGCCCCGGCCCGGGACGCGTTCTCCGGGATCGACCTGCCGGCCGGGCCGCAGACCATCTCCGGCGCCGATGCGCTGGCCTTCGTCCGGCAGCGGCACGGCCTGGCCGGCGGCGACCTGTCCCGGATCACCCGGCAGCAGGTGTTCCTGGCCGCGGTGGCGAACAAGGTGCTGTCCTCGGGCACGCTCGCCGATCCGACGAAGCTGGGCGCGCTGATCGACGTCGTGCACAGGTCCGTGGTGATCGACAGCGGCTGGGACATCCTCGGCTTCGCCGAGGAGGCCTCCCAGATCGCGGCCGGGCAGATGGACTTCCTGACCATCCCGACCGGCGGCCCGCGCAACACCGGCAGCGGCGACGTGCTGGTCGTCGACCCGCAGGACGTGCAGGAGTTCGTCGCCCGGCACACCGAGCCCGCGCCGGAACCCGAGCCGGAGGCAGAGCCCGCACCGGCACCCGCACCGGTCGTCGCCGACGTCGCGAACGGTTCCGGCACCACCGGGCTCGCAGCCCGGGTCGCCGGCGTGCTCGGGCAGAACGGGATCACCCCCGGCGAGATCGGCAACGCGCCGGAACGGACCACCTCGGTCGTCCGCTACAGCCAGGCCGACGGCGACGCCGGGGCGCGGCAGGTCGCCGGCGCGCTCGGCGGGATCGGGGTCGAGCAGTCCGACGCCGTCGGCCAGGGCCGGGTGCAGGTGCTGATCGGCGCCGACTACTCCGGCACGGGCACCTCGTCGTCCGCGGGCGCCGCGCAGACCGGCGGCTCCGGCTCCGGCCCCTCCCCCGCACCCGCGCCCGCCACCCCGCCGATCTCGGCCGGCGGGGTGCCCTGCATCGACTGACTACCGGCGCTGGGTAGCGTCGGCGGACGATGACCACCGTCTTCGGCTCCGGCCTGTACCTCACCGACGCCCTGCTCGGCCCGGCGCTCGGCACCGCCGCCGCGCGCCCGCTGTTCACCCACTACGACGACGCCACCGGCGAGCGGATGGAGCTGTCCGGCACCACCGCCGCGAACTGGGCGGCGAAGGCGGCGAACCTGCTGCGCGACGAGTGCGACGTCGAACCCGGCAGCCGGGTGTCGGTGCTGCTCCCCGCGCACTGGCAGACGGCGGCCGCACTGCTGGCGGTGTGGTCCTGCGGCGCCGAGCTGGTCGGTGACCCGGCCACGGCGGACCTGGTGCTGGCCGACGCCGCGCGGCTGGACACCGCGCTGGCGGCCGGCGCGGACGCGATCGTGGCGTTCTCGCTGGACGCGTTCGGGCGCGGCCTGACCGGGCTGCCCACCGGGGTGCTCGACTTCGCGAGCGAGGTGCGGGTGCACGGCGACGACTTCGTGCCCTGGGACCCGGTGCCCGGCGACGCCGTCGCCTGGGACGGGGCGACCGGCACCGAGGTGCTCGACGCCGCCCTCGCCCGGGCCGCCGCGCTGGAGCTGGCCGAGGGCGCGCGGGTGCTGTCCACCCTCGCCTGGGACTCGCCCGAGGGTCTGCGCGACGGGCTGCTCGCGGTGCTCGCGGCAGGTGCCTCGCTGGTCCAGGTGGTGAACGCCGACGGGTCGCTGGAGCGGCGGGCGGAGACCGAGCGCGCCACCGTACGGCTGGGCTGACCACTCCCTGGTGCGGACCGGCCGGTGCGGCCGTGAGACGCTGGTCGATCGTGAACCCCAGCACCTCCCCTGCCCCCGGCACCCGGGTGAGCGCCGCGGACGTCGACGACGCGGCGGCCCGGCTCCGCGCCGTGATCGGACCGACCCCGCTGCAGCTCAACCCGCGGCTGTCCGACGCGCTCGGCGGCGAGGTCTGGGTGAAGCGCGAAGACCTGCAGCCGGTCCGCTCGTACAAGATCCGCGGCGCGTACAACCTGATCGCCCAGCTGCCCGGGACCGACCGGGCCGCAGGCGTGGTCTGCGCGAGCGCGGGCAACCACGCCCAGGGCGTCGCGTTCGCCTGCCAGCGGCTCGGCGTGCGCGGGCGGGTGTACCTGCCGGGCACGACACCGCGCCAGAAGCGCGACCGGGTCGCCCGCCTCGGCCGGGACGCGGTCGAGATCCGGGTGGTCGGCAACACCTACGACGATGCCGCGGCGGCCGCCCGTGCCGACGCCGAGTCCACCGGGGCGACCCAGGTCCCCGCGTTCGACGATCCGCGCACCGTCGCCGGGCAGGGCACCATCGTCCGGGAGATCCTGTCCCAGCTGGCGGACCCGCCGGACGTGCTCGTGGTGCCGGTCGGCGGTGGCGGGCTGCTCGCCGGGGCCGTCACCTACCTGCGGGAACACTCGCCGTCGACCCGGATCGTCGGCGTCGAGCCGGCCGGCGCGGCCAGCATGGCGGCGGCGATGACCGCCGGCGAGCCGGTGGAGCTGGCCGCACTGGACCCGTTCGTCGACGGCGCCGCGGTGCGCCGGGTCGGCGCGGCGACCTTCGACGTCGTGCGCGAGTCCGGCGTCGAGCTGGTCGCGGTGCCGGAGGGCCGGATCTGCGTGGAGATGCTGGCGCTCTACCAGTCCGACGGGATCATCGCCGAGCCCGCGGGCGCGCTGTCCCCGGCGGCGCTGGACCTGCTCGACATCCCGCGCGACGCGAGCACGGTGTGCCTGCTCTCCGGCGGCAACAACGACGTCAGCCGCTACGCCGACATCGTCGAGCGCGCGCTGGTGTTCGAGGGCCGCAAGCACTACTTCCTGGTCGAGTTCCCGCAGGAGCCGGGCGCGCTGCGCCGGTTCCTCGACGACGTGCTCGGCCCGGACGACGACATCACCCTGTTCGAGTACACCAAGCGGTCCAACCGGGAGACCGGGCCCGCGCTGGTCGGGGTCGAGCTGGGCTCGCCGGACGACCTGCCCGCGCTGCTCAAGCGGATGGACGAGGCCCCGCCGCACATCGAGCAGATCCCGCCGGACAGCCCGTTGTTCGGGTTCATCCTGTAAGAGCCCGCGGGCAACACCGGGGTAACCGCGGACACCTAGCGTCGCGGACGTGCCCGAGATGATGTTCGACGTCCGGTGGCCGGACGGCACCGAGGTCAGCTACTACTCGCCGTCGCTGGTCGTGGAGGAGCACCTGGCGGCCGGGGTGTCGTACCCGGTCGCGGACTTCCTGGACCGCAGCCGGACGTGCATGGAGATCGCCGACGCCCGGGTCCGCGCGAAGTACGGCTTCGGCTGCAGCCAGTCGGCTCGTACGATCGCGCTGATCACGGCGGCGGCCGGGCGGTTCGCGCCGACCGACGAGGTGCGGGTGGAGTCGTTCAGGCGCTGACCCGGCGCCCCCGCAGCACCAGGTGCAGCACGATCCCCACCACCAGCCCCCAGAACGCCGAGCCGATCCCGCCGATCGTGAACCCGGCGGCGGCGAACAGGAACGCCATCGCCGCGGGCACCCGGGCCACCGGATCGGACCCGGCGCCGGGCGGCACGGCCATCGCGCCGGTCACCGCGGCCGCGAACGTCCCGAGCAGTGCCAGCCCGGCGACGGACTCGACCACCCCGGGCGGTGCGGCCGCGACCAGTGCCGCCAGGGTCGTCGCGAGCGGCGCCAGCAGCAGGCAGGTGACGCCGTTGGCCTGGGAGGCGATCCAGCGCCGGGCCGGGTCCGGATGGGCCTCGGGCGAGGCGGGCAGTGCGGCGGTGATCGCGGCCAGGTTGATCGCGTGCGCGCCGGCGGTGGCGCCGAGCATCGTCCCGGCGCCGGTGACCACCATCGCCTGCCGCCACGGGACCTGGTAACCGGCGGCGCCGAGCACGGCGACCCCGGGCAGGTTCTGCGAGGCCATCGTGACCACGTAGAGCGGCAGCGCGACGCCGACGACGGCCGCGACCGGGAACGACGGCGCGGTCACCGTCAGCGTGGGCGGCTGCAGCCAGGACCAGCCGTCGGCGAGCACGATGACGATCGCCAGCGCCAGCACGAACGCCGCGGGTGCCGCCCAGCGCGGCGCGAACCGCTGCAGCACCACCCAGACGACGACGATCGGCGCCACCAGCAGCGGCTGCTCGGCCAGCGCCCGCACCGGCGCCAGGCAGAGCGGCAGCAGCACACCGGCGAGCATCGCCTGGGCCAGCGGCGCCGGGATCGCGCCGACGATCCGGCCGAGCCGCCCCCACAGCCCGGTCAGGACGATCAGTGCCCCGGTGACCAGGAACGCGCCGACCACCGCGGGCCAGCCCCCGGCGACCGCTCCGGTCGAGGCGAGCAGCGCAGCGCCGGGGGTCGACCAGGCGACCGTGATCGGGCGGCGGGAGCGCCGGCTCAGCCAGAACGTGGCCAGACCCATCAGCGCGGTGAGCACCACCAGCCCGGACGACGCCTGCGCCGGATCGGCCCCGGCGGCGGTGAGCCCGGCCAGGACGACCGCGAACGAGCTGGTGACCCCGACGACGGCGGACACGATCCCGACCGACACCGGCTGCAGCAACGATCGTTCCACGGGAGAACCCTAGATCCGCGGCACCCGTCTCCGGCGGACACGGCCCGTGCGTCGTCGGGCACCTCCTGGTGACCCGCGGCGCCGCGCGGGCGGGGCGGGCAGGCGACGAGGTCGGCCCGGTAGCCGGCGGAGCCGCCACATGGACCAGCGACGGCGAGCGCAGCCACCGAGCAGTCGGGGACCGGCCCGCCGCCGTGGTCCTGGTGATCCGGTCCGGCGCGCCCGGCTGAGGTAGGTGTGCCCGGTCGGCGTGGTCGTCCGCACCGTGTGCGGCGTGTCGCCCAGGCCGTCCGCCAGCACCTCGACCGACCAGCCCGGCAGCTCCCGGACGAGGTTGCCGCGGACGCAGACCGTCCGCCCGTTCGCCGGGGTCGTCGGGCCACCCCGGCGGGCGGGGACGATGTGGTCGATGTGCCGGCCCGGGGCGTCGCAGTAGGGATCGCGGCAGCGGTCGTCGTCGCGGATCCGGACCAGGGCGGCCGGCACCCCGCCGAAGTACCGCCGCCGCGGATCGGCGCCGACCAGCAGCCCGCCTGCCGGGCGGGCGAACAACCGCCGCCACCAGCGCCGCCCCTGGGTGCCGGCGAGGATGTCGCGGGCGATGCCGACCGGGACCGGGCCGTGGCCGACGATCTCGGCGGTGCCACCGGCATCGGGGTCGACCAGCTGGTCGACCCCGATCACGATGCCGAGCTCGACGTTCACGTCGGCCGCCCGGGCCTGCCCGGTCAGGCGTTCGACCAGGGTGTCGGCCATGATCTGGTCGCGGTTGCGATCGGATCCGGTGCCGACCACCGCATCGGCGTGCCGGCGCAGCGCGGCCAGGCAGGCGACGCCCTGCTCGACCGGGAGGTAGGCGGACAGCACCGCCATCGTGTCCGGCGCGGGCCGCAACCCGACCCGGCGGTCATTGCGGGCAGTGCGGCCCCGGGTGACGTACGCCGCCGGGTCGCACTCGTAGGCAAGCCGCCGCGCGAGCGCCGCCGCGGCCCGGCGGCCGAGCTCGTCGATGCCGGCACCGGCCAGCTGCTCGTCGACCGAGCGCCGGGCCTCCCGGTGGAGATGGCGGGTCTCCGACACGACGTGCTCGGCGACCTCCTCGCTGATCCGCCCCGCCCGCAGCAGCGCGCAGACCCGGGGCAGGTCGAGGTGCAGCGCGCGGGCGCTGCCCAGCCGTCGCGAGCCGGCCGACGGGGAGATCCGGCAGGCCAGCGCGACCTGGTCGGCGATCCCGCGCTCGGCGGTGCGTGGATCGAGATCGCCGGCGGCGATCCGCTCCTCGACGGCGGCGCGGGCGAAGCCGACGATCTCGGCGCCGTGCCCGGCGGCGACCACGGCACGGAGGCGCTCGAACAGCGCGATCCGGTCGATCCGGACCGCCGGCCCGGCGTCGGTGGCGCCACCGGGATCCGAGGGGAGCCCGGCCAGCGCCTCGAGCACCGACCCGAGGACGGCGACGACCGGATCAGCACCCCCGGGAGCGGCACCCGGTCCGCCCTCACTCGACCACATGTTCGAACAGTAGCGCATCACCAGGCGTTCTATCGAGCGCTTTCCACATCGGACTCCCACCACGCCAGCACCCGGAGCGCGTACAGGGTCAGCCAGCGCGACGGTTCCCCGGCCGGCACGTCCACCTCGAACCACACCGCACCGGGATCGCGCTCGCCCTGGATCCACCGGCCGTCCGGACCCTGCGCCGCCCGGACGACCGCGACCGCCTCGGCCAGCCGCGGATCCGGCCGTCCCCCGTCGAGCGCGGCGGCGCGGCGGAAGTGGTCGGTCGCCCGGAGCACGTCGTAGCGCCAGCGGAACGGATGGGCGAACCGGTCCACCCACGGCCCGACCCGCTCGCCGGTCGAACGCCGGTACAGCAGGCGGCGGCTCAGCAGGTACTCCTCGCCCGCCCTGCGGGCCGCGCGGGTCGCGACGGTGCCGCCGGTCGCCGACTCGTGCGCGAGCAGCCCGGCGAGCGAGTTCAGCGTCGAGTGGAACGACGACCGCCGCGCGCCGTCGATCCGGTCGCAGTTCCAGCCGCCGTCGTCGAGCCGCTGCTCGACGAACCACCGCGCCAGCGGGTCCACGTCGCGGCCGAGCCACACCCCGTTGGCGAGGGTGAACGCGTTGACACAGCAGTCCACCTCGCCGTCCCAGTAGGGCAGGTCGTCGTACTCCCACCGGCAGTGCCGCTCCAGCAGCTCCGCCGTCCGGCGGGCCCGCAGGACCTGCGGGTCCAGGCCCCACTCACGCAGCGCGTTCAGCGACCAGGTGGTGGCGGTCCAGGGCTGGCCGTCCACCCCGGTCGGCTGGGCGGGGAAGTAGGCGCCGCCCGCCCACCGGCCGTCCGGGTCCTGACGGGCGAGCAGCCGCGCGCCGAACCCCTCGGTCGCGACCCGCGCCCGGGTCCGCTCCCACACCTGCGGGGACGCGCCGGCCAGATCGCGCTCGACCTGCCAGCGCAGCGCCGGATCGGCGTCGGGCAACCAGTCGAGCAGCCGGTCGGGCCGCCGGTCGGACGTCGTCTCGGAACCGTCCCCCACGGTCGTGACGGTAGTGCGTCACCCCGGTCCGTGCCGCTCGATCAGCGCGCGTTGGTCGGCGTGCAGGGTGGTCGCCCACGGCAACGGCAGGCGCGCGTCCGGGTCCCGTTCACGCCGGTCCTGGAGGTCGGAGACGAACAGCCACTGCGCCGGGTCGAAGCCGTACCGCGCCGGCTCCCGCACGGTCTCCAACCGGACCGCCGCAGGTTCCAGGCCGACGCCGACCAGCTTGATCCCGGCCGTTCCGGCATCGACGACGAAGCCTGCCCACCCCCAGGCGTAGCGCTGGTACGACAGCGCGTGCCCGGCCCCGTCGACCGTGCAGGGCACGGTCGCCCAGTCCTGCCACTCCTGCGAGCGCGCCTGCACCCAGTCGATCTGCGCGGTGTTGAAGCCGGCCGGGAGCGTCACCGCCGACCGGTCCGGCCGCATGCGCTCGGTCAGCGCGAACAGGCACCCGAAGGCGAGACCCGGGCCGAGCGGGTAGGAGTCGGGGCGCTGGTTGTGGGTCCCGACCGACAGGTGGGCCCGGCCGTCGGGCACCCGGTGCCCGAGCCAGAGGGTCGTGACCGGCTCCCCGAGCCCGCCCTCGTAGAACTCGGCCCAGGTCGGGCCGGTCCACCCGGCGAGGCCGAAGAACGGGAAGTCGATCGGCCGGTGCCCCCGGTCCCTCCCGCGACGAGGCCCGTTCATCTCACTTGAGCAGGTTGCGCGCCATGACCATCCGCTGGATCTGGTTGGTGCCCTCGTAGATCTGGGTGATCTTGGCGTCGCGCATCATCCGCTCGACCGGGAAGTCCCGGGTGTACCCGGCGCCGCCGAGCAGCTGCACGGCGTCGGTGGTCACCTGCATCGCGGTGTCGGAGGCGAAGCACTTCGCGGCCGAGGAGATGAAGCCGAGATCGGCCTCGCCGCGCTCGGCGCGGGACGCGGCGACGTACACCAGCTGCCGGGCCGCCTCGACCTTCATGGCCATGTCGGCGAGCATGAACTGCAGCCCCTGGAACTCGGCGAGCGCCTTCCCGAACTGCTTGCGCTCCTTGACGTACGCGGTGGCGACGTCGAGCGCGCCCTGGGCGATGCCGACGGCCTGGGCGCCGATGGTGGGCCGGGTGTGGTCGAGGGTGCGCAGCGCCGTCTTGAACCCGGTGCCCTCGGCGCCGATGATCCGGCCGGCCGGGATGCGGGCGTCGGTGAAGTAGATCTCGCGGGTGGGCGAGCCGTTGATGCCGAGCTTGCGCTCCTTCGGCCCGACCTCGAAGCCGGGGTCGTCCTTGTGCACGACGAACGCGGAGATCCCGTTCGCCTTCTTCTCCGGGTCGGTCACCGCCATCACGGTGTACCAGGTGGACTCGCCGGCGTTGGTGATCCAGCACTTGGTGCCGTTGAGCACCCACTCGTCGCCGTCGCGGCGGGCGCGGGTGCGCATCGAGGCGGCGTCGGAGCCCGCCTCGCGCTCGGACAGCGCGTAGCTGAACATCGCCTCGCCCGCGGCGACCGAGGGGAGCACCTGCTTCTTCAGGTCGTCGGAGGCGGACAGCAGTACCGGGGTGAGGCCGAGGCCGTTCACCCCGGGGATCAGCGACGACGAGCCGCAGACCCGGGCGACCTCCTCGATGACGATGCACCCGGCGAGCTCGTCGGCACCCTCGCCGCCGTACTCCTCGGGAATGATCACGGCGTGGAAACCGGCCTTGACCAGCGCGTCCCGCGCCTCGACCGGGTACCGGGCCTGCTCGTCGACCTCGGCGGCGTGCGGAGCGATCTCCTTCTCCGCCAGGTCCCGCACCGCCTCGCGCAGGGCCTGGTGCTCGTCGCTGAGCCGGTAGCTGTCGAAGTCGCTGTTCATGGCGCGAATCTTAACGGCACTCCGTGCCACAGGGCAACGCGCCTTGCTACCCTCCGTGCCATGACGAGCAGCACTCGCCGCGGGCGTTCCCCCGAGGGGCGTGCGGAGGTCCGGCGGGAGCTGGTCGCCGCGGCCGCCCGGCTGTTCACCGAGCGGGGCTACGACGACACCACGGTCGACGACATCGCGGCCGCGGCCGGCGTCGGCCGCCGGACCTTCTTCCGCTACTTCCGCGGCAAGGAGGACGCGCTGTCGCCCGACCACGAGCGCGGCCTCTCCCGGATCGCCGAGGTGTTCGCCGACGCGCACCCGGACGAGCCGCTGCTGTCGCTGGCACTGCGTGCCGCGGAGACCGTCTTCGATCTCTACACCGTCGACCCGGAGGTCGCCCGGCAGCGGTTCGCGCTGGTCGGCACCGTGCCCGCACTGCGGGACCGGGAGGCCGCCTCGGTGCACCACTACCGGCGGCTGTTCACCCGCGAGCTCGCGGCCCGGCTGACCGGCCGGCCGGACGGCGAGCTGCGCGCCGCGGTGACGGCGGCGGCGCTGGTCGCCGCGCACAACCAGGCGCTGCACCGCTGGCTCGCCGACGGCGCCCGCGACGCGGACCTGCCCGCCTGCGTCGACCACTTCCGCCGGGTCGCGCCGATGCTGCCGCTGGAGGTCGACGCCGAGCCGGACCTGGCCGAGGTCACCCGGCGGCTGGAGCGGGCCGCGCTGGCCCTCGAACGGCGCAGCGGCTCCCGCTGAACGACCCCGGACGTGCGTGATCCCCGGATCCACAGGATCCGGGGATCACGGGTGACCGTCTGGTATTGCCGGCACCACACCGGCTTCCACGACCGTCTCCGGGCCGGGGTCGCCCCCCGCCCGGCAGAACGTGGTGCTAGCTGAGGGCCACCTCACGTGTCCAGTAGCTCATCTGCTCGGACCACCTCCTCTCCCGTGTACCGACACCGTAACCACGTGCTCGGGCACGGCGCCAGGAGAATTCAGCCCTGCCCGCGCGCAGTCGCCCGCAGCGCCGCGTCCTTGTCCAGCACGGTCCGCTCCAGGTCAGCCTGGAACTCCACCATCGCCTGGCGCAGCGCCTCGTCCCCGGCGCCGAGGATGCGCACGGCGAGCAGCCCGGCGTTGCGGGCGTTCCCGACCGCGACGGTCGCGACCGGCACCCCGGCGGGCATCTGCACGATGGAGAGCAGCGAGTCCATCCCGTCGAGGTACTTCAGCGGCACCGGCACGCCGATCACCGGCAGCGGGGTCGCGGCGGCGACCATCCCGGGCAGGTGCGCGGCGCCGCCCGCCCCGGCGACGATCACCTGCAGTCCGCGGTCGGCGGCGGAGGCGGCGTAGTCGAGCATCCGCTGCGGGGTCCGGTGCGCCGAGTAGACGCCGACCTCCCACGGCACGCCGAACTCGTCCAGCGCCGCACCGGTCGCACTCATCACGGGCCAGTCGGAGTCGCTGCCCATGACCACCCCCACCCGGGGGGTGCTCGCCTCGGCCATCAGGAGTCCTCTCGGGGGTCGTCCGCGTGCGCCGACCAGCCGTCGGCCCACCTCGCCGTGGCCAGCCAGCCGGCGGCCAGCTCGGCGCGCTCCCGCACGGCGTCGCCGTCGGAGCCCAGCACGGTCACGTGACCGATCTTGCGGGCCGGCCGGCCGTCCTTGGCGTAGAGGTGCACCCGCGCGTCCGGGAAGCGGGCGAAGCAGTGGTGCAGCCGCTCGTCCATCGACATCGCGGGCTCCTCGGGCGCGCCGAGCACGTTCGCCATCACCGCGACCGGCGCGACCGGTGTGGTGGCACCGAGCGGGTAGTCCAGCACCGCGCGCAGATGCTGCTCGAACTGCGAGGTGACGGAGCCCTCGATCGTCCAGTGCCCGGAGTTGTGCGGGCGCATCGCCAGCTCGTTGATCACGATCTCGCCGGGTGCGGTCTCGAACAGCTCGACCGTCAGCAGCCCGATCACACCCAGCTCGGCCGCGATCCGCAGGGCGGTCTCCTGGATCCGCGCGGCCGCGTCGTCGCCGAGCCCGGGTGCGGGCGCGGTGACCCGGGCGCACTGGCCGTCGACCTGCAGGGTCTCCACCACCGGCCAGGCGGCCGCCTGGCCGAACGGCGACCGGGCCACGCTCGCCGCCAGCTCCCGGGCCATCGGCACCGCGGTCTCGACCATCAGCGGGGTGCCGCGCTCGAGCAGGTCGGTGACCAGCGCGGCGTCCGGGCCGCGCAGGAACCAGACGCCGCGGCCGTCGTACCCGCCGCGGGTGGCCTTGAGGACCACCGGCCAGCCGTGCGCCGCGCCGAACGCCTCGACGTCGGCGGCGTCGTCCACCTCCGCGAAGTCGGGCACCGGCAGGCCCATCGCGGCCAGCCGCCTGCGCATGACGAGCTTGTCCTGGGCGTGCACCAGTGCCGACGGCGGCGGCCGCAGCGGGATCCCCGCCTCGGCGAGCGGCCGCAGCACCTCCTGCGGGACGCCCTCGTGGTCGAAGGTGATCGCCGAGCAGCCGACGGCGAGCTCGCGCAGCGCGCCGGCGTCGTCCGGGTCGCCGACCACCACGTCCGGGGTGACCCGGACCGCCGGGTCGTCCGGCGAGGCCGCCAGCACCCGCAGTGTCTGCCCGAGCGCGACGGCCGCCTGGGCGGTCATCCGGGCCAGCTGCCCGCCGCCGACCATGCCGACCGTGGGCAGCCCGCTCTTCCCTGCGCTGTCAACCCTCTCCACAGGACGTGAAGCGTAATCTGGCACGATCGCCCACGTGACGGTGGTGGAGGCGACGCTCGCGCGGATCCCCCAGCCGTACCGTGACAAGGCCATCAAGCACCGCGAACTCATCAAGTTCCTGATGGTCGGCGGCACCACCTGGGTCATCGACACCGTGGTGTTCCTACTGCTCAAGACGACCGTGCTGGACACCAAGCCGGTCACCGCGAAGGTGTTCGCGGTGCTGGTGGCGACGATCGTGTCGTACGTGCTCAACCGGGAGTGGTCGTTCCGCACCAGGGGCGGCCGCGAGCGCCATCACGAGGCGGCGCTGTTCTTCCTGATCAGCGGGGCCGGGGTGGCCGTGTACTCGGCGCCGCTGGCGGTCTCGCGGTACGTGCTCGAGCTGCAGGTACCGGGCGTCTCGCTGGTGACCCAGGAGATCGCCGACTTCGTGTCCGGGCAGATCGTCGGGACGCTGGCCGGGATGGCGTTCCGCTGGTGGGCGTTCCGCCGGTTCGTCTGGCCGGAGCAGTTCGTGCGACGCCAGCCGGTGCCGCCGCCCGCCGACTAGATCCGGGCGGCCGCGCGGACCAGCAGCGGCATGACGTCGTGCACCTCGTCGCGCAGCGTGTCCAGCGCCGCACCGTCGCCGGACAGGTGGCCGAGCAGCGCCTGCTGGAAGATGCCGTCGAGCATGCCGTAGGCGGTGTGCGGGGGCAGCGCGGGCTCGGCCCCGGCGAGCTCGGCGTAGCGGACGACGACCCGCCACACCATCTCCTCCAGCGTCCGGTCGATCTGCTCGACGGGCTCGCGCAGGCTCTCCTCGAACATGCTCTGCGCGCGCAGGTCGTACCAGAGGCGGTGCATCGGGGCCTCCTCGACGATCGTCTCGCGCAGCTTGCCGGCGAACGCCGCCACCAGGCCGTCCGCGGTCGTCGCGCCGGCCACCGCGCCGTCGTAGCGGGTGACGCAGACCGCCTTGTACCGCCGCACGCAGTAGACGATGAGATCGAGCTTGTCAGCGAAGTAGTAGTGCACCACCCCGTGACTGAACGGCGAGTTGTTCGCGATCTCGCGCAGCGACGACCGCGCGTAGCCGAGCTCACCGAGCGTCCGCAGCGCGGAGTCGGCGAGCGCACGACGCCGCGCGTCGTGCTTGTCGACCGGATTCGCCCGCGCCATGACCGGGACTCTAACCGATCACCGGACGACCGGTCACAGAAAACTTGACACCTGGCCGGAGAATTCTTGACAGTCGGATGGATCATCGCCCATGGTGTGGTCCCCATCACCTGCACACAGGAGTGCCAGTGACCCAGATCGATCTGACCGGCCGTACCGCACTCGTCACCGGAGGAGCCCAGGGTCTGGGCGAGGGCATGGCCCGGGCGCTGGCCGCCGCGGGGGCCCGGGTGGTGATCGCCGACGTCCAGGAGGAGCTCGGCGGCAAGCTCGCCGAGGCGCTCGGCGACCAGCACGGGGCCGTCCGGCTCGACGTGACCGACGACGCGTCCTGGTCGGCCGCCGTCGCCACCACCGTCGAGCGGTTCGGCGGCCTCGACGTCGTCGTGAACAACGCCGGGATCGAGGTCACCCAGCTCCTCGTCGACACCAGGCCGGACGACGTGCGCCGGATGCTCGAGGTCAACGTCGTCGGCACCATGCTGGGGATCAAGCACGCCTTCCGGGCGATGCGCCCGGGCGGCCCGGCCGGCCGCGGGGGCACCGTCGTCAACGTCGCCTCGGTCGCCGCGACCATCGCGTTCCCGGCGATCGGCGGGTACTCCGCGACCAAGTCCGCCGTCGACCGGCTGACCCGGGTCGCCGCGATGGAGTCCGGCAAGCTCGGCTACGGGGTGCGGGTCAACTGCGTGTACCCCGGGCTGGTCCCGACCGCGATGGGCCAGAAGCTGGCCGTCGAGACGTCCGGACTGGGGCTGTTCGATAGCCCCGAGGCCGCGGTCGGCGCGGTGATCGAGCTCACCCCGTCCGGCCGGCTCGGCGAGGTCACCGACATCGCCGACGCGGTCGCCTTCCTCGCCTCCGACGCCGCCCGCTTCGTCAACGGCGCCGGGCTGCCCGTCGACGGCGGGATGGGCATGTGAGATGCGCCTGATCGACCACCTGGACAAGGGTGCGTCGCTGGGCCCCGACGCACCGTGCCTGGTCTGCGACGGCGAGATCCGCAGCTACGGCGAGGTGCGGGAGCTCGGCGACCGGATCGCCGCCGCCCTCGCCGCCGCGGGGGTCGAGCCGGGCGACCGGGTGGCGGTGCTGTCCGCGAACGATCCCACCGCGTTCACCTGCGTGTTCGGCATCAGCCGGGCCGGCGCCGTGTGGTGCCCGGTCAACCCGCGCAACGAGGCCGCCGAGAACCGCGAGCTGCTCGACCTGTTCGGCTGCTCGGTGCTGGTGTTCCAGGCGGCGTTCGCGCCGCTGGTGGACGCGATCCGGCACGACCTGCCCGGGCTGCGGACGCTGGTCTGCCTGGACGGCGATCCCGCCTGGGCGCTGGGCTGGGAGACCTTCCTGGCCGGCGGCACCGGGCCGGTCGACCGGCCCTGCCCGGACGACGTGGCGATGATCGTCGGCACCGGGGGCACCACCGGGCGCCCCAAGGGTGTCGTGCTGACCGGCACGAACATCGAGACGATGACGGCTATCACGCTGATGAGCTACCCGTGGCCCGCCCGCGGCGGGCGGCCGGTCTACCTGGCGCTCGCCCCGCTCACGCACGCCGCCGGGGTGCTCTGCTTCCCGGTGCTGTGCCGGGGCGGCTCGGTCGTCGTGATGCGCAGCCCGGACGTCGGCGGCTTCCTCGACCACGTCGAGCGGCACCGGGTCACGCACACCTTCCTGCCGCCGACACTGATCTACATGGTGCTCGACCATCCCTCGCTCGACCGGCGGGACCTGTCGTCGCTGCAGTGCTTCTGGTACGGCGCCGCACCGATGTCGGTGACCCGCCTGGAGGAGGCGCTGACCCGGATCGGGCCGGTGATGGCCCAGCTCTTCGGCCAGACCGAGGCGCCGATGATGATCTCGACGATGCCCCCGGAGGACCACTTCGGCCCGGACGGGGAGCCCGCGCGGGCCCGGCTGTCCTCCGCCGGGCGGCCGTCCCCGCTGGTCACCGTCGCCGTGATGGACGACGGCGGGCGGCTGCTCGGCCGGGGCGAGCGCGGCGAGATCGTCGTCCGCGGCTCGCTGGTGATGCGCGGCTACCACCGCGATCCCGATGCCACCGCCCAGGCGTCGGCACACGGCTGGCACCACACCGGCGACATCGGCTACCTCGACGACGACGGGTTCCTGTTCATCGTCGACCGGGCCAAGGACATGGTCATCACCGGCGGCTTCAACGTGTACTCCGCCGAGGTGGAGCAGGCCCTGATGGCCCATCCCGGGATCGCCGACTGCGCCGTGGTGGGGCTGCCGGACGACAAGTGGGGCGAGCGGGTCACCGCCGTTCTGCAGCTGCGCCCCGGCGCCGAGCTGGACACCGCGGAGCTGACGTCGTTCGTCAAGGGCCGGATCGGCGCCGTCAAGACACCGAAGCAGATCGAGATCTGGCCGGACCTGCCGCGCTCCAAGATCGGCAAGGTGCTGAAGACCGAGATCAAGAAGCAGCTCGCCGCGCCCTAGCGGGGGCCGGTCCGCTCCGCCGCCGGCGCACCGGCCGCGACGTCGTCGGTGCGGGCCGCGGGCAGGTAGATCCGGAAGACCGGCGGCCGGGCCCGGTAGAGCTCCAACCGCCCGCCGTCGGCCTCCACCAGGGTGCGGGCCAGCGCCAGCCCCAGGCCGGTCGACGACTGTGCGGACACCCCGCGGTCGAACACGTGCGGGACGAGCTCCTCCGGCACCCCGGGGCCGGTGTCGGAGACCTCCACCTGCAAGGCGTTGTCCGCGGCCCGGGCGCTGATCGTCACCTGGCCGTCGCCGTGCTGCACCGAGTTGTCCACCAGCGCGCCGACGGCCTCCCGCAGCCGGGCCGCGGTGACCCGGGCGAGCATCCCGTCCGGCACCCGCAACCGCAGCGACCGCCCGGCCCGCGACAGCGGCACCCGCCACTCCTGCGCGACCTCCTCCAGCGCCTCGGCCAGGTCGACCGGCTCGGCGCCCACAGCGCGGGCGGCGCGGGCGGACTCCAGCAGGTCGTCGAGCACCCCGGTCAGCCGCTCGGTCTGTTCCAGCGCGGCCAGCGCCTCCCGGCGGGCGTCCGGATCGGGATGGGTGGACAGCTCGTCGAGCCGCAGCTGCAGCGCGGTGATCCGGCTGCGCAGCTGGTGCGACACGTCCCCGACCAGCGCCCGCTCGCGCTGCAGCAGCTGCGCCAGCGCCGTCGCCGAGGAGTCGAGCACCTCCGAGACCCGGTCCAGCTCGGCGATGTCGTAGCGGGCCGGGGAACGGCGGAAGTCCCCGGCACCCAGCCGGGCCGCCCGGGCCGCGAGATCGCGCAGCGGATCGGACAGCCGGCGCGCGGTGTAGATCGCGACCCCGGTGCCGACCGTCACCGAGAAGCCGACCAGCAGCATCACCACCAGAACGACCTGGGTCTGCTGGGCCCGCATGATCGCGGTCGGCTGGGCCAGGGTGATCGTCCCGCCCGGCCCGAACGGCAGCGACTCGGCGACCGGGTCGACCACCTCGCGGACGCCGTACTCCATCGTCGGCGTGTCCGGGATCTCGATGGTGAGCCTGCTGTTCGCCGGGATCGCCAGCTCGATCGCCCCCGGCGGCGGCGCGTCGGTGCCGCTGTTCTCCAGGGTCCCGGTCAGCTGCTCGAGCCGCTGGGTCAGCTCCGCGCGGGTGAAGTCCTCGACGAGCTGCCAGGTCGCGAGCGCCAGCGGACCGCCCAGGAACAGCGCCGTCACCGCGACGGTGAGCAGCGTCGAGACCAGGATCCGGCGGCGCATCGGTCAGTCCGCGTTGTAGCGGAACCCGACCCCGCGGACGGTCGCGATGCGCTTCTCGCCGCCGATCTTGCGGCGCAGCCACGACATGTGCATGTCCAGCGTCTTCGACGACTTCATGTCGGCGTCGCCCCACACCGCGTGCAGGATCTCCTCCCGGGTGACGACCTGCCCGGCGTGCGTCATCAGCACCCGCAGCAGCTCGAACTCCTTGTTCGCGAGGGTGACCTCCTCGCCGTCGAGCAGCACCCGGCGCCCGGAGAGCTCCATCCGCAGGCCGCCCACCTCGACGACGTCCTGGGTACGGCGGCGCAGCAGCGCCCGCACCCGGGCGAGCAGCTCGGCGAGCCGGAACGGCTTGGACACGTAGTCGTCGGCGCCGGCGTCGAGACCGACCACGAAGTCGACCTCGTCGGTGCGCGCGGTGAGCATCAGCACCGGCAGGTCGGACCGGGCGGCCCGGACCCGCCGGCACACCTCCAGGCCGTCCATGCCGGGCAGTCCGAGATCGAGCACGAGCAGGTCCGCCGGGTCACGGCTGACCCGGTCCAGCGCCCCGAGCCCGTCCGACACGACCTCGACGTCGTATCCCTCCCGCTGCAGTGCCCGGGAGAGCGGCTCGGCGATCGCCGCATCGTCCTCGGCAAGCACCACGGTGGTCATCGTGCCGAGCATAGGCCCGCCGGCCCGGGACGGGGTCGCGGAGCCGTGCGTGTGGACTGGCATGCTCGCCGAACGTGAGCCCCGAGCAGAACGTGCCCGCCGACCCGCGTGACCTCGATCTCGCGCTGCGGCTGGCGGATCTCGCCGACGCGATCACCCTCCCCCGGTTCCGGGCGGCCGACCTGCGGGTCAACCGGAAGCCGGACCGCACCCCGGTGACCGACGCGGACACCGCCGCCGAGGACGCGATCCGCGCGGCGCTCGGCCACGAGCGCCCGCGGGACGCCGTGCTCGGCGAGGAGCGCGGTGCGAGCGGCGGCGCGCCGACCGGGCGCGGCTGGGTGGTCGACCCGATCGACGGCACCAAGAACTTCTCCCGGGGCGTGCCCGCCTGGGCGACGCTGATCGCGCTGGTCGTCGACGGTGTGCCGGTGGTCGGCGTGGTCAGCGCGCCGGCCCTGCACCGGCGCTGGTGGGGCGCGACCGGCGCCGGGGCGTGGGCCCGCGACCTGCCGTCCGGCACCCCGCACCGGATCGCGGTGTCCGGCGTCTCGGACATCGCCGACGCCTACGTCTCCACCACCAACCAGGAGACCTTCCGCACCGAGCCCGGGCCGGTCTCCCGGGACGGCTGGACCGCGCTCACCGAGGCGTGCTGGGAGTCCCGCGCGTTCGGCGACTTCTGGCAGCACTGCCTGGTCGCCGAGGGCGTGCTCGACGTGGCCGTGGAACCGGCGGCGAACCCGTGGGACCTGGCCGCACCGGCCGCCGTGGTCGCCGAGGCGGGTGGCCGGCTGACCGATCTGACCGGGAACCCGACCTACGCCGGCGGGCACGGGCTGACCAGCAACGGACTTCTGCACGACGACGTGCTGGGGGTGCTCCGCGGGACGGCCGGGGTCAGGACTCCGGCGCCAGCGCGGTGACCACCCGCGACGGCGACGGCCTGCCCAGGTGCCCGGCCATCCAGACGCTGGTGTCGACCAGCGCCCGCAGGTCCGCGCCGTGCGCGATGCCCAGCCCGTCGAGCATCCACACCAGGTCCTCGGTGGCGAGGTTGCCGGTCGCCGACCCGGCGTACGGGCAGCCGCCCAGGCCGCCCGCGCTGGCGTCCACCGTCGTCACGCCGCGGCGCAGCGCAGCCAGGGTGTTGGCCAGCGCCTGGCCGTAGGTGTCGTGGAAGTGCACGGCGATCCGGTCGACGCCGACACCGCGCGCGGCGCAGGCGTCGAGCACCGCGCCGACGTGCGCCGGGGTGGCGACGCCGATCGTGTCGCCCAGCGAGAGCTGGTCGCAGCCCATCTCCATCAGCCGGGCCCCCACCGCGGCCGCCTGGTCCGGGTCGACGCCGCCCTCCCACGGGTCGCCGAACACCATCGACACGTACGCGCGCACCCGCAGGCCCTCGCGCACGGCGCGGGTGACGGTCGGCTCGAACATCGCGAACTGCTCGTCGAGGGTCCGGTTGAGGTTGCGCTTCGCGAAGGTCTCAGTGGCCGAGGCGAACACCGCGACGTGGTCGCAGCCCGCCTCGATCGCCCGGTCCAGGCCGCGCTCGTTCGGCGTCAGCACCGGGTAGTCGAGCCCGTCGCGGCGGTGCAGCCGGGCCAGCAGGTCGGCGGCGTCGGCGAGCTGCGGGACCCACCTCGGGTGCACGAAGCTGGTCGCCTCCAGAGTGCGCAGCCCGGCGTCGGCGAGCCGGTCCAGGAACTCCGCCTTGATCTCGACCGGGATCACGGCCGACTCGTTCTGCAGGCCGTCGCGCGGCCCGACCTCGTAGATCTCGACACGCTCGGGGAGATCGGCGTCGCGCACCGTCGTCGGCAGGCTGCTCACGCACCCATCCTCTCCCGGACCGCGGTGCCCGCACGCCCCCGCAGGGATGTGCGCTGCGTCTCTCCCGACGCCGTGCCCGCCGCACCGAGCCGCGCGCTCCCGGTCCGGCCGATCTCCCGGTGCAGCCGGGCCTGCACCCGCTCCACCACCGGGACGTGCCGGAAGGTCAGCCGCTCCCCCGCCACGTCCAGCGCCAGGGTGCCGCAGCCCAGCAGCCGTTCGACGGTGGTGCTGCGGACCCGCACCGCGTCGATCCGGTCGATCGGCACGTCCAGTCCCTGCCGGGCGCCCATCCCCTCCCGGACGACGAACCGCAGGTTCGTCACGAGCAGGTGCGAGCAGCGCCAGCGGACCAGCGGCAGCACCGTCGTCCGGGTCACGGCGAGCCCGGCCAGCACGCCGAGCAGCGCCCACGCCCAGGGCGCCCACACCTGCAACCGCACCACCGCCGCGGCGAACCCGGCCACCGCCGCCACCAGCAGCAGCGCGCCGGCCGGGCGCAGGCACAACCGCCAGTGCGGCCGGCCGAGCAGCACGACGCGCTCGTCCTCGCCGAGCGCGTCGTCCGGGAACGCCATGACCCCAGGCTAGAACGGCGCGGGCCGGTCGCAGGGCCGACGCGCGGTGCGAACCCGCTGCTCAGCGCAACGGGTGAGCCGGCGGTCCGCTACGGATGATCGGCCGCGCGCAGGTGCACGATGTCGCCGGCGGCGACCGCGACCCGGTCGCCGTCCTCCAGGTGGACCAGCAGCCTGCCCTGCGGGTCGACGTCCTCGGCCATCCCCACCAGGTGGTCGCCGCCGGGGCGCTCCACCCGGACCCGGGAGCCGAGGCTGGCGCAGCGCGACCGGTAGTCCGACCGGAGCCCGCACGCGTCGGCGTCCCCGCCGGCAACGCGCCACTCGGCCTCACGCAGGTACAGGTGCCCGAGCAGCGCCACGACGACCTCGGCGCGGGTCGCGCTCAGCCCGTGCGCGGCCAGCGAGGTCGCCCCCCACGGCAGCTCGTGCGGCGGGGTGGCGACGTTCAGCCCGATGCCCAGCACGACGCCCGGCCCGCCACCGGACACCGCCGTCATCTCGGCCAGGATGCCGGCGGCCTTGCCCCGGGACGGCCCGGCGAGCAGGTCGTTCGGCCACTTCAGGGCGACCGGGAGGCCGGGCGCCACCTCGGTGACCGCGTCCACCAGCGCCACCCCGGCCAGCATCGGCAGCCAGCCCAGCCGGTCGGCGGGCACCCCCTCGGGGCGCCACAGCACCGACATCGTGATCGCCGCACCGGGCCTCGAGGTCCAGGTGCGGTCCAGCCGGCCGCGGCCGCGCACCTGCTCCTCGGCGATCAGCACCGACCGGTCCGGCGCACCCCGACCGGCCTCGGCGAGCAGGTCGGCGTTCGTGGAGCCGGTGGAGGCGACCACATCCAGCGCCGTCCAGCCGCCCGCCGGGCGCAGCACCGCCGTGCGCAGGGCGTACACGTCCAGCGGTTCGTCGGCACCCTCGTCGGGGTTCGTCCCGGTCGTCATCACCGCGCACCGTAACGGGCGTACGGCACACCGTCGCCCTCGGCAGGACCCGGATCGATAACGCTCCTCACCCGACCGGTGCGCTGCGGCGGACATCACGCCGATCGGCGCGCATCCGCCGGGTTAGGCTCCCGCCTCATGAGCGCCGCAACGGAGCCGATGGCGACCCCGGACGACGGTGGGGCCGCACCTGACGTGCACACCACGGCGGGCAAGCTCGCCGACCTGTACCAGCGTTTCGACGACGCGATCCACGCCGGATCCGCCGCGGCCGTCGAGCGCCAGCACGCCAAGGGCAGGCAGACCGCACGCGAGCGGATCGACCAGCTGCTCGATCCCGGCTCGTTCGTCGAGCTGGACGCGCTGACCCGGCACCGGTCGACCAACTTCGGGATGCAGGACAAGCGCCCGTTCGGCGACGGCGTGGTGACCGGCACCGGCACCATCGACGGCCGCCCGGTGGCGATCTTCTCGCAGGACGCCACGGTCTTCGGCGGCGCGCTCGGCGAGGTCTACGGCGAGAAGATCGTCAAGGTGATGGACCTGGCCACGAAGATCGGCTGCCCGATGATCGGCATCAACGACGGCGGCGGCGCCCGGATCCAGGAGGGCGTGGTCGCCCTCGGCCTCTACGGCGAGATCTTCACCCGCAACGTGCGCAGCTCCGGCGTGATCCCGCAGATCTCGCTGATCATGGGCCCATGCGCGGGCGGCGCGGTGTACTCCCCCGCGATCACCGACTTCACCGTGATGGTCGACGAGACCAGCCACATGTTCATCACCGGCCCGGACGTGATCAAGACCGTCACCGGCGAGGACGTCGACATGGAGGAGCTCGGCGGCGGCCGGGCGCACAACTCCCGCTCCGGCGTCGCGCACTACCTGGCCGGCGACGAGTCGGACGCGCTGGACTACGTCAAGCAGCTGCTGAGCTTCCTGCCGTCGAACAACCTGTCCGAGCCGCCGGAGTTCCCGGCCGCCGAGCCCGTCGACGGCTCGATCACCGACGGGCTCACCGACTCCGATCTCGAGCTCGACACGCTGATCCCGGACTCGGCGAACACCCCGTACGACATCCGCGAGGTCATCAACCGGGTGGTCGACGACGAGGACTTCCTGGAGATCCAGGAGCTGTGGGCGCCGAACATCGTGATCGGCTACGCCCGGATCGAGGGCCGCAGCGTCGGCGTCGTCGCGAACCAGCCGACCCAGTTCGCCGGTTGCCTGGACATCGACGCCTCCGAGAAGGCCGCCCGGTTCGTCCGGACCTGCGACGCGTTCAACATCCCGGTGCTGACCTTCGTCGACGTCCCCGGCTTCCTCCCGGGCACCGAGCAGGAGTGGAACGGGATCATCCGGCGCGGCGCCAAGCTGATCTACGCCTACGCCGAGGCGACCGTCCCGAAGGTCACCGTGATCACCCGCAAGGCCTACGGCGGCGCCTACGACGTGATGGGCTCCAAGCACCTCGGCGCCGACGTCAACATCGCCTGGCCGACCGCGCAGATCGCGGTCACCGGCGCGCAGGGCGCGGTGTCCATCCTCTACCGCAAGGAGCTCAAGGCCCTGGAGGGCGACGAGCTGGCGGCGAAGCGGGCCGAGCTGCAGCAGGACTACGAGGACACCCTCTGCAACCCCTACATCGCCGCCGACCGCGGCTACATCGACGCGGTGGTGCCGCCGTCGCACACCCGCGGCTACGTCGGCCGCGCGCTGCGGATGCTCGCCACCAAGCGGGAGCAGGGCCCCACCCGCAAGCACGGGAACATCCCGCTCTGATGGCCGGCCCGCAGGAGAGCACCGAGCAGACCCCGGAGCAGCGGCGCGCGCTGTTCCGGGTGGTCCGGGGCAACCCGGACGATCACGAGCTGGCCGCGCTCACCGCGGTGGTCGCCGCGGCGGCCGGCGCGGGCGGGCCGGAGCGGGCACCCGCCGCGTCGGACCTGTGGTCGCACCCGGCGTCCCAGCTGCGCGCCCCGCTGGTCGCGGGGCGCGGGGCCTGGCGCGCCTCGGGACTGCCCCGCTGACGTCGCCGGTGCCGTTCCCGGTGAACGCGCTGCTGCGGACCGACATCACGACGACCGGGTTCCTGGCCGCGGTCAGCGTGCTGGTGGTCGTCGGTCTGCGGCTCCCGCGGCTCCCCGCGGCCCGGGGTGCTCGCCGTCGTGCTGGTGCTGCTCGTCGTCGACACCGGCGCGCTCGCCAACGGCTACTACGACTACTACCGCGATCTCGGGTTCGTGCTCGGCGACGCACCGGCCGACCAGGTCGCGCTCGACGAGCTGCTGATCCGCACCGGCGTCCCCGGCCACGGCGAGATCGCGCCGTGCCCGATCCCGCTCGGCCCCATCCTGCCGCTGCTGCTGGTGGGCGGGCCGGTGCCGGGCGGGCACGAGGTCGACACCGGACGACCCGCGGCGGATAAGGTCCGCCCGTGCGACTGGTTCTCGCCTCCGCCTCCCCCGCCCGGCTCGGCGTGCTCCGCGCCGCGGGCGCCGATCCGCTCGTCGAGGTCTCCGACGTCGACGAGGACGCCCTGCTCGCCGCCCACCCGGACGCCGAGCCCGCCCGCAGGGTGACCCTGCTGGCCGCGGCCAAGGCGGCGGCGGTGGCCGGCCGGATCGCAGCCGAGCACCCGGACGCGCTGGTGGTCGGCTGCGACTCGATGCTGCACGTCGACGGCGAACTGGTCGGCAAGCCCGGCGATCCGGACACCGCGCGCCGCCGCTGGCTGTCCATGGCGGGGCGGACCGGTGAGCTGCTCACCGGGCACGCGGTGCTGCTGCTGGCCGGCGGCGCGGTCGCCAAGGAGGCCGAGGGGCACGCGGTGACCGGGGTCCGGTTCGCCGATCCGACCCCGCAGGAGCTGACCGCCTACCTCGGCACCGGCGAGCCGCTGAACGTGGCGGGCGCCTTCACCCTGGACGGCTTCGGCGGCTGGTTCGTCGACGGCATCGACGGGGACCCGTCGAACGTGATCGGGATCAGCCTCCCGTTGCTGCGCCGGCTGCTCGGCGGGATCGGTGTGAGCGTGGTCGACCTCTGGCACCCGCGGTCCGGAGTGCCGGTCCCGAGTGGCAAGGAGTCCTGATGAGTGACGGTTCCCGTCCCCCGTTCCCGCCGTTCGACGAGGCCGGCGCCCGGAAGAAGGTGCTCGCCGCCGAGGCCGCGTGGAACACCCGCGACCCGCAGAAGGTGGCGCTCGCCTACACACCGAACACCGTGTGGCGCAACCGCGACACCTGGCTGACCGGCCGCGACGAGGTCGTCGCGTTCCTGACCGCGAAGTGGGAACGCGAGCTCGACTACGCACTGCGCAAGTCGCTGTGGGTGTTCGGCGGGAACCGGATCGCGGTGCGGTTCCGGTACGAGTCCCGCGACGCCGACGGGCAGTGGTGGCGCAGCTACGGCAACGAGAACTGGGAGTTCGCCGACAACGGCCTGATGCGCAGGCGCGAGGCCAGCATCAACGACCTGCGGATCGCGCCGGAGGACCGGACGATCCACGGTCCGCGCCCGGACGGGGACGACTCCGACTTCGGTGTCTGAGCCCGCGTGTGGGTGACCGGCCGCGCGGTTACCCTCCCGCCATGGCTGTCACGAACGACCCGGACCCCAAGCTCGCCGAGTACGCGCACCCCGAGCGGCTGGTCACCACGGCCTGGCTGGCCGAGCACCTGACCGATCCCGGCCTGGTCGTCGTCGAGTCCGACGAGGACGTGCTGCTCTACGACACCGGCCACATCCCGGGCGCGGTGAAGGTCGACTGGCATACCGAGCTGAACGACCCGGTGACCCGTGACTACGTCGACGGTGAGCGGTTCGCCGCGATCATGTCCGAGCGCGGCATCGGCCGGGACACCACGATCGTCGTCTACGGCGACCGGAACAACTGGTGGGCCGCCTACGCGCTGTGGGTGTTCTCGCTGTTCGGCCACGCCGACGTGCGGCTGCTCGACGGCGGCCGGGCGAAGTGGATCGCCGAGGGCCGCGAGACCACCACCGACACCCCGGCCCCGGCCCGCGCCGACTACCCGGTCGTCGAGCGGGACGACGCGGCGATCCGGGCCTTCAAGGACGACGTGCTCGCCCACCTCCGGCTGGTGCCGGACGGCGGCGGGGCGCTGGTCGACGTCCGCTCACCGCAGGAGTACACTGGCGAGAAGCTGCACATGCCGGACTACCCGCAGGAGGGCGCGGTCCGCGGCGGGCACATCCCGGGTGCCGCGAGCGTCCCGTGGGCCCGCGCCGCCGCCGACGACGGCTCGTTCCGGTCGCGCGCCGAGCTGGCCGCGATCTACGAGCAGGAGCAGGGCCTCAAGCCATCCGACGACGTCGTCGCCTACTGCCGGATCGGCGAGCGTTCCAGCCACACCTGGTTCGTCCTGACCTACCTGCTGGGCTTCGACCGGGTCCGCAACTACGACGGCAGCTGGACCGAGTGGGGCAACGCGGTGCGGGTGCCGATCGCGCGGGGCGAGGAGCGCGGGTGAGCCTCCCACCGGCTCTCGCCGAACTGGTCGACGACTTCGCCGCGCTCGGCCCGAAGGACCGGTTGCAGCTGCTGCTGGAGCTGTCCCGGGAGCTGCCCGAGCTGCCCGAGCGGTACGCCGACGCCGCCGACTCGATGGAGCAGGTGCACGAGTGCCAGTCGCCGCTGTTCCTGGCCGTCGAGGTCGCCGACGACGGTGACCGCCCGGTGCACCTGTTCTTCTCGGCGCCACCGGAGGCGCCGACCACCCGCGGGTTCGCCTCGATCATGTACACCGGGCTGGACGGCCAGCCCGCCGAGGCGGTGCTGGAGGTCCCCGACGACTTCTACACCGACCTGGGCCTGGCCGAGGCGGTGAGCCCGCTGCGGCTGCGCGGGATCGCCGCGATGCTGGCCCGGATCAAGCGACAGGTGCGGTCGGCGACCGGCTGACACCAGGCCGTGACGGCCGCGCCGGACGGTGCTGGACCGAACGGCCGAGTCCACCCGATCGGGTGTCGGCCGTTCGCTCCGGGCAACCTTAAGTCTCTGTGAAATCCGGCGAGCCTCCCCGTGAGCGGGCGCACACTGCTTCGAACGATGAAGCGCGCGGACCTGCACGGGGAGGCCGGAATGGGCACGAACCTCACCGGCGAGACCTGGGGTGTCAGCGCATCGGCCTTCCTCACGGCGTACCTGCTGCTCGCCCTCGCCGTGACGGCACTGACCCTCTGGTACCGCTCCCGGGTCGTCGCCGGCGACCCGGCCGGGGTCCGCACGGTGGACGGCCGCCCGGAGGACGTTGCGTACCTCAACGACGGACCCGCCCTCGCGGTGTACGCGGCGCTGTCCGCGATGCACGTCGACGGCACCGTACTCACCTCCGACCGGACACCCGGCCAGGTTCGGGCGGGTGGTCCGGTCACCCGGTCGGCGACCGGGCTGCAGCGGGCGATCCACCGTTCGGCGCACCGGCTGATCCCGTGTCGCAGCCTGGGCACGCACGCCGCAGTCGCCGCCGAGCTGCACCGGATCGCCCGCCGGCTCGAGGTCGCCGGACTGGTGCTGGGCGCCCCCGGGCGGGACCGGCTCCGCTCGGCCGCCGTCGCGCCGGGTCTGGTGGCCGCACTCGGCCTGGTCCGGGTACTGGCCGGGCTGGCGAACGGCCGCCCGGTCGGTGCGCTGTTGGCCGCGACGCTCGCCATGGTCGCTGTGACGGTGTTGCTCGGAGCGCGGATCCCCGTGCGTACCAGGGCCGGCGACGAGGCGCTGCGCCGGGTGCGGGAGCGGCATCCCGAGCTGGCGCCGTCGATGCGCCCGGACTGGACGGCGATCGGACCGGCCGCGGCGGCGCTCAGCGTCGGCGCGTTCGGGCTCGGCGCGATGCTCGCCGCGGAGCCCGCGTTCGCCGAGGAACTGGCCGCGCAGCGGGCCGTCGCCCTCGGCGGGCGCGGCTGAGCGGCGGCGCCGCCGCACAGGACTGCCCCGGGGGTCGGGGCTCGGCGGTCCCCGCAACTCCACCACTGGGGGGTGTGGAGTTGCGGGGACCCCTCCGCCCGGCGCACCACCCCTCACGTGGCCCGACTCACCTCTGGACCGATCACGACGACGTCAGCGACCCCACCCGTCGGGGGTGAGTTGCGTTCACCACAGTCTCCGCGCGGAACGATCGGGGATCCGGCTCTTACACTCGCCGGTAACCCAGCGCCGGAGCACCGGGCCGGCGCCTGCGACCCGAGGAGTTCGTACCGTGCCCGCACTGCGCAAGGTGCTCGTCGCCAACCGGGGCGAGATCGCCGTTCGTGTGATCCGAGCCGCGAAGGACGCGGGCCTGGCGAGCGTCGCCGTCTACGCCGACCCGGACCGGGACGCCATGTTCGTCCGGCTCGCCGACGAGGCCTTCGCGCTGGGTGGCTCGACCGCCGCCGAGTCTTACCTCGACATCGACAAGGTGATCGGTGCCGCGAAGCAGGCGGGCGCCGACGCCATCCACCCCGGCTACGGCTTCCTCTCCGAGAACGCCGACTTCGCCCAAGCCGTGATCGACGCCGGGATCACCTGGATCGGGCCGTCCCCGCAGTCGATCCGCGACCTCGGCGACAAGGTCACCGCCCGGCACATCGCCACCCGGGCCGGGGCGCCGCTGGTGCCCGGCACCAAGGACCCGGTCTCCGGCGCCGACGAGGTGCTCGCCTTCGCCGACGAGTACGGCCTCCCGGTCGCGATCAAGGCCGCGTTCGGCGGCGGCGGCCGCGGGATGAAGGTGGCCCGCGAGCGCTCCGAGGTCGCCGAGCTCTACGACTCCGCGGTCCGCGAGGCCACCTCGGCGTTCGGCCGCGGCGAGTGCTTCGTCGAGCGCTACCTGGACCGGCCCCGGCACGTCGAGACGCAGGTGCTGGCCGACCAGCACGGCAACGTCGTCGTCGTCGGGACCCGGGACTGCTCGCTGCAGCGCCGGTTCCAGAAGCTCGTCGAGGAGGCGCCCGCGCCGTTCCTCACCGACGAGCAGCGAACCACCCTCTACGACGCATCCAAGGCGATCTGCAAGGAGGCCGGCTACTACGGCGCCGGCACCGTCGAGTTCCTGATCGGCGAGGACGGGATGATCACCTTCCTGGAGGTGAACACCCGGCTGCAGGTCGAGCATCCCGTCTCCGAGGAGACCACCGGGATCGACCTGGTCCGGCAGATGTTCCGGATCGCCGAGGGCCACGAGCTGGAGCTCACCGACGACCCGGCGCCGCGCGGGCACGCGATCGAGTTCCGGATCAACGGCGAGGACGCGGGCCGCAACTTCCTCCCGGCGCCGGGCACCGTCGAGCGGATCTGGTACCCGGCGGGTCCCGGCGTGCGGGTGGACGCCGGCGTCGAGGACGGCTCGGTGATCGGCGGCCAGTTCGACTCGCTGCTGGCGAAGCTCATCGTCACCGGCGCCGACCGCAGGCAGGCCCTGGAGCGGGCCCGCCGCGCGCTGGACGAGTTCCGTGTCGAGGGCATGGCGACCGTGCTGGAGTTCCACCGGCTGGTCGCCGCGGACCCGGCCTTCACCGCCGAGTCCGTCGACGACTTCACGGTGCACACCCGGTGGATCGAGACCGAGTGGGACAACACGGTGCCGCCGTTCGAGGGCGGCGCCGGGGCCGACGAGGAGACCGGCGAGCGGCAGACCGTCGTCGTCGAGGTCGGCGGCCGCCGGCTGGAGGTCTCGCTGCCCGGCGATCTCGCGCTGGGCGGGGGCGGCGGCGCCGGCGCGGCGAAGGCCGCACCGCGCAAGCGGGCCGGCAAGGGCGGCGGCACCAAGGTCTCCGGCGACGCCGTCACCGCGCCGATGCAGGGCACCATCATCAAGGTCGCTGTCGCCGACGGCGACACCGTCTCGGCGGGCGACCTGATCGTGGTGCTGGAGGCGATGAAGATGGAGAACCCGGTCACCGCGCCGAAGGACGGCACCGTCACCGGGCTCAGCGCCGAGCAGGGTGCGTCGGTGTCGCAGGGCACCGTGATCTGCGAGATCAAGGACTGAGAGAAGCTTGCGGAACGAAGATGTGCACTGAGAGAAGCTTGCGGAACGAAGATGTGCACTGAGAGAAGCTTGCGGAACGAAGATCGGAGCTGAGCCAGGTGTCGCTCGACCCGGTGGAGATCAACGCCGGGGCCTGGTACCTGCGCAGCCCGCGGCACGACGACCGGGTGGACGACCGCCCGGCCGTCGCCGCATCCGCGCGGGACCCGGAGATCCGGCGCTGGCGCAACCGGCCCGATCCGGCCGCCCCGAACTTCGACGCCGTCGTGACCGCGCACGTCGCGGACCGGATCGACGGCTGGGCCCGCGGGACGCGGTGTGCCTGGGCGGTCGCCGAGCCGACCACCGGTGAGATGCTCGGGGAGGTCACCCTGGAGCAGGTCGACCTGGCGCACGGCACCGCCGAGGTGCGCTGCTGGACGCTGCCCGCCGCCCGCGGCCGGGGGCTCGCCCGGGCCGCCGTCGGTGCCGTCGTCCGGTTCGGGTTCGGCGGCCTCGGTCTGCACCGGGTCACCTACCACCACGCCGAGCCGAACCACGCCTCGGCGGCGCTCGCGGCCGCGCTCGGCTTCGTCCACGAGGGACGGATGCGGGAGGCGTGGGAGGTCGACGGGGCCCGGGTCGACGTGCTCGTGCTGGGCAGGCTGCACACCGATCCCGCTCCCCGGGACGCGCGTTGACCGGATGCCCGCCGCAGCCTAGCGTCGTTGCGCCGCGCACACCGGGCAGGTGCCCGCGGCGGACAACCGCATACCGCCAAACTTGATACCGCCAAACTCCACAGCCGAACCCGTGTGCCCGATCCACGGGGCCCGGTCCACCCCGCCACGCGGAGTACCGCGCCGCGGATCCGCTCACCACGCAGGCCAGTCCCGCGCCGTGAGCCGTCACCAGCTCCAACGACGCACAGGATCCGTCATGCCCCTCGCCCCACCGGCGTCACCACACGTGACGACGCACATCCACACCGACGGCCCGATCCCGGGCCCGCACTCCCTGCTCACCCTGATCTCGACCGCGTACGGCGCGGACGGGGTCACGATCGGCACATTCACCGCGAACCTCCGCGAGCTTCCGGGGGCCACCGTGCACCCGACGGCGCTGGAGGACTGGCGCGGCCGGGCCGAGGACTGGCTCCTCACCCGGCGGGCCGCCCGTCCGCCGGGGCTGGTCGCGAACGCCTACGCCGCCTGGGTCGACGACCTCGGCGGCCGACCGCAGTTCGTCGTCGACCCGGCCGAACCGGACCACCTGTTCGTGTTCTGGTACCTGCAGCGGTTCGCGGGCCGCTGGCCGTTCGCCGGGCTCGTCCCCGCGTTCGCCACCACGACCTGGGCCCCACCACCGTGCCCGCTCAGCGGGTGCCGGCCCGTCGACGCGGACGACCGCCACGCGGTCGCCGCTGCGTAGCCACGGCGCCACAGCAGACGCGCACCCCCGCGCGTGCCGGATCACGACCGGCACGGGCGGGGGTGCCGTCGTTCGCGATGGCGACCGTGGACCGCCGACCGGACGTGACCGCGGACGACCGTGGTTAGCGTGCCGCCGTCCCGCCCAGCCGTCCCGGAGGCCAGCCGTGCCCGTACCCCGCCCGGATCTGCGGATCGATCCGACGACACCGCCCGCCGTCGTGGCCGCGCTGGACCGGGCCGTGGACCGGCTCGCCACTGTCCTCACCCTGCTCGACGCCGACGCCCGCCGGATCCGGCCCTGGCTGGGTGACCCGGTGAGCGCCGAGGCGGCCGCCCGGTACGCCGGTCACGCCGCGGACGCCGCCGGTGCGGCGATCGAACGGATCCGGACGCTGCGCTCCGAGATCGTCCGAGCCCGGGACGCGGTCGACCGCTCCGGGCGGGACTACGCCGGCACCGAGGCCGGGATCGTCCGCTCCTGGACCCGGTCGTGACCGCACCGCGCTGGATCGGGATGAGCCACGCCGAACTGCACGCGATGGTCGCCGCCGGTCCCGGCCCGGTGGCGTCGGCGGCGGCCGAACGGGCCTGGCGGGACGCCGCGGAGGCCCTCGACGACGTGCACCGCGAGCTCGCCGACCGGGTGCGGGAGCTCCCGGCCGGCTGGTCCGGGGGCGCCGCCGATGTGACCGCCGGGGCGCTCGGGGCACTCGCCGGCTGGGCCGGTGGCGCCGCGGCCGACGCGGTCCGGACCGCCGACGGGCTCGCCGCGCACGCCGCGCTGGCGGCCGGCCTGCGGGCCCGGATGACCGAGCCCCCGGCCGCGTCCCCACCGGCGGTCGTCCCGGCCGGGGCGGCGGTGCTCACCGACTGGGCCGCGGCGGACGCCGCCGCCGGGAACGCGGCGGCGCGGGCCGCCGAGCTGATGCAGCGCTACGCCGAGGACAGCCGGATCGCCGTGGCCCACTGGACCGGCTGGGCCGCACCGCCCGCGGTGACGGCGGCCGCGGCTCCCGCGGGGGTGTCCGTGGCGGCGGGGCCGGCTGCGGCGGGCGGTCCGGGATCGGGTGGTCCGACGGTGGCCGGTCCCGGAGCCGGTCCGGGCGGTGCCGGGCCCGGTGCTGGCTCGCCGGGCCTGACCGGTCCTGCCGCGCCGGGCCCGACCGGTGCCGCCGCACCGGGCGCGACCGGTGCTGCCGCGCCGGATGGTGGCGTGACCGGTGCTGCCACGCCGGGCGGTGGCTGGTCGGGCGGTGGCCTGGCCGGTGCTGCCGCGCCGGGCGGTGCCTGGTCGGGCGGCGGCCTGACCGGTGCCACGTCGCCGGGCGGTGGCTGGTCCGGGGCCGGCTGGTCCGGCGGTGCCGGGGGCGTCAACGGGCCGGGAACGGGCGGCGGGCCGGGGTGGGTGGCGGGCGGGGCTGCCGGGGCGCTGGGCGCCGCCGGTGTCGCGGCTGCCGCGGGAACACGATCGACCGGACGACCGGAGCCCGGTGCGACGGCCGGCACGGGCGCCGCAGGCCGGATGCAGTCCGGCGACGGGCCGGGTCACACCGAGGCCTCCGGTGCGGCGGGCGAGAACTCCGGCGACCTCCGATCGGCGCGCCCCACGGCCGGGCCGGACGTCGGTCCGGCTGTCGGGCCGGCTGTCGGGCCGGAGGCAGACCCGGGTGCCCCTCCGGAGGCCCGCCCGGAGGTCGCTGCGCCGGGCGGCCGGGCGGCCACCGACCCGGGTCTCGCCGCGCCGGGCGGAGATCCGCACGTCACCGCACCCGGCGGACCGACGACCACGGACCCGGGCCGCATCGCGCCGGCAACGCCCCCGCCGGGTCCACCCGCACCCGCGGCGCCGGTGCTCCCCGCCGCCGTCGCACCCGGTACACCGGCGGCCGTGCACCGGCATCCCGTCGCGTCCGGCGCCGCCCCTCCCGCACCCGGACCGGACGGCCGTGCACCGGCCTGGCGCCTGCTCGCCGACCGGAACCCGCCCGGCGGAACCGGCGCCCCCGAGGCCGGCGACAGCGGCGAGACCGGTGGAACCGGCGAACCCGGGCCCGGCGCACCGGCCGCCGTCGCGGTGCTCCGCCCCGAGCAGCGCTGGCGGGGCCGTGGCTGAGTGGGACCCGGCGACCCGGTTCCGGCTCACCGCCGCCGAGTTCGACGTCGTCTGGGAGCTGCTCGGGCTCGGGACCACCCCGGCGGCGCTGTCCGTGCCCTCCCCCGGGCGGAGCACGGACGAGCGCACCCGGGGCGTCGCCGCCGTGACGGCCGCGCTGCGCGATCGCGGCCTCGCCGGCCCGCGCGGGCACGCACCCGGGCTGGTGCGGCTGTGCACCCTGCTCGCCCGGCCCGAACGGCAGCTGGAGGTGCGCGCCCGCTACGGGTCCGCGCTGCGCGCCGTCGCGGCCGGGAGTACCGACGGCGGCGTGCTCGCCGTGCACACCGGCGGCACCGTGATCGTCGCCGCCGCCGGTTCCCCGGCGCACGCGGCGGTGTCGGTGCTCCCGCCGGCACACCCGGGCCCCGGGCCCGCAGCCGGGATGCCGACCGCCGAGCTCGCGCTGCTGCTCAGCGACGGCACTGACGAGACTGCCGGTACCGGCGGCACCGAGCGGTCCGGGCCGTCGGCGCGGCTGGAGGCGGTGCTGCGCGGACCGGCCCGGCACGCCCAGGTGTGCGCGGTCCGGTTCGACCGCTGGGGCAACCCGGCCCGGCTGCCCGGGTACGTCACCGTCGTCGACACCGCGCGCGGCCGGTACCGGCTGACCCGCGACGCCGAACCGGGCCCCGGGCCGGAGTGGGTCACCCTGGCCCCGGTGTCCCCGCAGGCGCTGCGCGCGCTGCTCGACCAGCTGTTCGGGGATCAGTCCAGGTCGGAGTGCTGCATCAGCTGACGGCCCGCCTCGGTGATCGACCCGGACAGCGACGGGTACACCGAGAAGGTGTGCGCCAGGTCGTCGACACCCAGACCGTTCTGCACCGCCATCGCGATCGGCAGGATCAGCTCGCTGGCGACCGGCGCCACCACGACACCGCCGATGACCACGCCGGACGCCGGCCGGCAGAACAGCTTCACGAAGCCGCGGCGCAGGCCGCGCATCTTCGCCCGCGGGTTCGTCGACAGCGGCAGCATCACCGTGCGCGCCGGGACCTCGCCGGAGTCGATCGCGTTCTGGCTGATCCCGACGGTCGCGATCTCCGGACGGGTGAACACGTTCGCCGCGACGGTCCGCAGCCGGATCGGCGCGACGCCCTCGCCGAGCGCGTGCCACATCGCGATCCGGCCCTGCATGGCCGCCACCGACGCGAGCATCAGGACCCCGGTGCAGTCACCGGCCGCGTAGACGCCGGGCTCCGCCGTCCGGGACACCTTGTCGACCGGGATGAACCCGCCGCGGTCGGTCTCCACGCCGATCTTCTCCAGGCCGAGGTCGCCGGTGTTCGGCACCGACCCGACCGTCATCAGGGCGTGCGAGCCCTCGACCGTGCGGCCGTCGGACAGCGTCACCAGCACGCCGTCGCCGGTGTTCTCCACCTTGTCGGCGCGGGCGTGCGCGAGGATCTCCACGCCGCGCTCGGCGAAGACCTCCTCCAGCACCGCGGCGGCGTCGGCGTCCTCGTGCGGCAGCACCCGGTCCCGGCTGGACACCAGGGTGACCCGGCAGCCCAGCTCCACGTAGGCCGAACAGAACTCGGCGCCGGTCACACCGGACCCGACGACGACGAGATGCTCGGGCAACTCCTCCAGGTCGTAGAGCTGCCGCCAGTCCAGCACACGGTCGCCGTCCGGCCGGGCGGAGTCGAGCACCCGCGGGGTCGCGCCGGTCGCGATCAGCACGTTGTCGGCGACCAGCCGCTCGACGGTGCCGTCGGTGTGGGTGGCGGTGACGTCGTGCGTCGCCCGGCCGGCACCGGGACCGTCGAACTGTGCGGTGCCGGTGATGATCCGGACACCCTCGTTCTCCAGCCGGGTGCGCACGTCCGCGGACTGCGCCAGCGCCAGCGACTTGACCCGCTGGTTGACGGCGGGCAGGTCGACCGCCGAGTTGCCGCGGTCGACCAGCACGCCCAGGTCCTCGGCGCGGTGCAGGTCCACCCGGACGGCGGCCGACGAGATGAACGTCTTCGACGGGACGCAGTCGTAGACGACGCAGGCGCCACCCATCCCGTCCCGCTCGACGACGGTCACCTCGCTGCCGTGCTGCGCCGCGACCAGCGCGGCCTCGTATCCGGCAGGTCCGCCGCCCATGATGACGATGCGGGTCACGGGAAGTCCCCCTGGAGACGTCGGTGGTGGTGGGCCGGCGGCCTCGCCACCGGCGTCGACAGTGCTTCACAGTACGCGTGTCCGGTTCAGCCGGCCGGGCGGGGCGGGGCCCGCCCGGCCGCCCTCCGACCCCGAGCCACTACGCTGCCCCCGTGCCGCTGTATGCCGCGTACGGGTCGAACATGGACCCCGAGCAGATGAAGGAGCGCGCCCCGCACTCGCCGATGGCCGGGACCGGGTGGCTCCAGGGCTGGCGGCTGACGTTCGGCGGCGAGGACTACACCTGGGAGGGCGCGCTCTCCACCGTGGTGGAGGAGCCGGGCTCGCAGGTGTTCGTCGTGCTCTACGACGTCCCCGAGCACGACGAGGCGCAGCTCGACCGCTGGGAGGGCGGCGAGCTCGGCCTGCACAAGAAGCTGCGGCTGCGGGTCGCCACCCTGGACGGCAGCGTCCTCGCCTGGATCTACGTGCTCAACGCCTATGAGGGCGGCGAGCCGTCGGCCCGCTACCTCGGCGTGATCGCCGACGCCGCCGAGATGGCCGGCGCGCCCGCGGACTACGTCAACGACCTGCGCAGCCGGCCGAGCCGGAAGTCCTCACCCGGCGGCTGACCCCACCCGCGGCTCAGCAGGCCGATCCGGGTTCGGTGCAGGGGTCCGCGTCGTCGGCCGGCCGGGCCCGGGCGATCCGCCCGATCATGTCGCGGAACAGCGGACGCTCCACGTCGTCGAGTGGGGCGAGGAGCTGGTCCTCGACCTCGGCGATGCGCGCGGACACCTCCGCCAGCAGCCGCCGGCCCGCCTCGGTGAGCAGGACCTGCCGCGCCCGGCGGTCCGCCGGGTCCGGGCGGCGCTCCACCAGGTCGCGCTTCACCAGGTCGTCGACCAGGTAGGTCATCACCGTCCGGTCCAGCCCGAGCAGCTGAGCGATCGTCGCCTGGTTGTGGCAGGCGCCGCCCGCCGCGACGGACAGCACCTGGAACCCCCGCGGCCCGCCCGGCAGGTCGTCGACCTGCTCGTGCACCGAACGCAGGTAGGCGCGCAGCACCGTGCCGAGCGACCGGCCGAGCTCGCCGGTGTCGGGCACCTCCTGCACCGCCTCCGCCATGCCCCGAATCGTACAGATTCGACCTTCGCGGCAAGATAATCGTGATGTACGATCATCTAGATAACAGATTATCCTCCAGTGAGAGCAGGTCCCGCATGAGCAGCACCCTCTTCCGGCTCGACACCAGCGTCCGCACCGAGGGCTCGGTCACCCGGGCCGTCGCCGACACGCTGCAGGGAACGATCCTCGAGGAGCTCGGCGAGGGCGCCCGGGTGGTCCGGCGCGATCTCGCCGTCGAACCCGTCCCGGCCGACGTGTGGGCGAGCGCCGCCCTCGCGCCGGAGCAGGGTCGCTCGGCGGAACAGGAGCGCGCCGTCCGGACCGCCCGCGAGCTGGCCGACGAGGTCCTGTCCGCGGACGTGCTCGTGCTCGGCGCCCCGCTGTACAACTTCGGCGTCTCGCAGCACTTCAAGACGTGGGTCGACACCCTGATCACCGATCCGCGGCTCGCACCGGGGCAGACGCCCCTGGCCGATCGGCCGGCCTTCCTGGTGACGGCACGCGGGGGCGGCTACGCGCCCGGGACCCCGCGCGAGGGCTGGGACCACGCGACCGGCTGGATGCGCCGGATCCTGGTCGACGTCTGGGGGCTCGATCTCGACGTCATCGAGACCGAGCTCACGCTCGCCGAGGTGAACCCGCAGATGGCGGAGCTGCGCGAGCTGGCCCGGGCCCAGCTCACCGAGTCGCACGACGCCGCGCGGCGCGGCGGGCGCGCGGTCACCCTGCGGCTGCGGTCGGTCGCCTGACCGGGGCGGGCACCCCGGCGACGGTCAGGAGGCGTCCGCGAGCGCCGCGAGCGCGGCGTGCACCAGCACCCGGGAGCCGAACGGCAGTGACCGCTCGTCCAGGTCGAACGTCGGCTGGTGGATGTCGCGCTGCGGGCCGCTGCCCGACCACACGCCGAGCCGGGCCATCGCGCCCGGGGCGTGCTCCAGGTACCAGGCGAAGTCCTCACCGCCGGAGGACTGCTCGGTGCTCGCGTCGGCCGGCTCGCCGCCGACGGTCACCGCCGCGTCGCGCAGCAGACCGGTCGAGATCTCGTCGTTGACCACCGGCGGGACCCCGCGGACGTGGTCCAGCACGTACCCGACACCGGTCGGGGCCAGCACCGCGGCGACCAGCGCGCGCAGCGTGTCCTCCAGCTCGGTCCAGGTCGCGTGGTCGGCGGTGCGCAGCGTGCCGCGCAGCATCCCGGACTGCGGGATCGCGTTGGCCGCGTCGCCGGCCTGCACCGCTCCCCAGGTCAGCACGGTGCCCGAGCGCGGGTCCACGTGCCGGGTGAGCAGCAGCGGGACCTGGGTGGCCAGCAGGCCGAGCGCCTGCACCAGGTCGGCGGTCAGGTGCGGGCGCGAGGTGTGCCCGCCCGGCGAGGTCAGCCGGACCTCGATCAGGTCGCAGGCCGAGGTGATCGGCCCGACCCGGGTACCCAGCCGCCCGACCTCCAGGCGCGGGTCGCAGTGCAGCGCGAAGATCCGCTCGACGTCGGACATCACGCCCTGGGCGACGACGTCCAGCGCGCCGCCGGGCTGCACCTCCTCGGCCGGCTGGAACACCAGCCGGACCCGGCCGGGCAGCGACGGCGCCGAGTTCAGCGCCAGCGCGGCGCCGAGCAGCATCGCGGTGTGCGCGTCGTGCCCGCAGGCGTGCATCACGCCGGGCACCGTCGAGGCGAACGCGAGACCGGTCTGCTCCTGCAGCGGCAGCGCGTCCATGTCGGCACGCAGCGCCACCAGCGGACCGCCGTGGCCGATGTCGCAGACGACGCCGGTCCCGCCGGCGAGCGTGCGCGGCTCCAGGCCGGCCCGCAGCAGCGTCTCCGAGACGCGGGCCGTCGTGCGGTGCTCGCGACGGGCCAGCTCCGGCTGCGCGTGGATGGCGCGGCGCCACCCGACGATCTCGCCCTTGTGCGCCCGCATCCACGATTCCAGCCAGGCCGGACCCGTGCCGGCACCGAGGTCGTCGACCGGCAGGTCGCCCACCTCGGGAAGCTCGGTGCGGGTCTGCAGCGCAGTCACCTTGTCCTCCTCGTCCGGGATGTCGGGGCCCCGGCCCACCGCCCCGTCACGGGGCGTCGGAACGTGCCCGACCACGACTCATGGTGCTCACCCGTCCGGCGGTGTTCCAGTCGAAAGCGGCCGTTCACGGGTCCGCGCGGCGAGGGGTCGGCGGGATGCTGCCAACGGGTTCACCAGTTGTGACGAGCGGGCGGGCGGGAGCGCGACGAGCGGCCGTTTCCGCCGTTCACCGGCGGTCCCGGATCGGGCCGCAACCGCACCGCAGCCGCCTCGCAGCCGCCCCGAATCCGCACCGTCACCGGGCCGTGACGCAGCGGCGTCCGCCCCGCGGCCGGCGCCGCCCGGCGACCGGGCGCCGCAAATTGGTGACACACCGTCACCGGCCGGAACCGCCTGTCACAGCCGGTGTGCAGGTGGGCGGCTCGCGGGACGATGGAACAATCGCCGGCGTGACCGTTCCCGAAGGCGATGTCCAGCGCCGCCAGATCGCCGGGCGGTACCGCGTCGACGGGCCGCTCGGCAGCGGCGCGATGGGCACCGTGTGGTCCGGTTTCGACGACGTGCTGCAGCGCCGGGTCGCCCTGAAGGAACTGAAGATCCCGGACGGGATCCCGGCCGCCGAGAAGCTCGAGCTGCGCGAACGGATCATGCGCGAGGCCAGGGCGCTGGCCGGTCTCTCGCACCCGAACGTCGTCACCGTGTTCGACGTGCTGGACTCCGGCGGCGACGAGCCGCTGGTCGTCATGGAGCTGGTGCCGTCGAAGAACCTGGCCGCGGCGATCGCCGAGGCCGGGCGGCTCGACCGGGCCCAGGCCGGCGTCGTCGGGTACGGCACCGCCGCCGCGCTGCGGGCGGCGCACCGGGCCGGGATCACGCACCGCGACGTCAAGCCCGGCAACGTCCTCATCTCCGACGACGGCCGGATCAAGCTCACCGACTTCGGCATCGCCCGCAACGAGTCGGACGCCCCGATGACCTCGGCCGGCCTGGTGCTCGGCTCCCCCGCCTACATCGCCCCGGAGGTCGCCGCCGGCCAGCCGGTCACCCCGGCCGCGGACCTGTGGGGTCTGGGCGCGACGCTGTTCGCCGCCGTCGAGGGCCGGCCTCCCTACGACGTCGACGGCGATCCGGTCCGGACCATCACCGAGGTCGTCGACGGCCCGGTGCCGGTGCCGACCGTGGGCGGCCCGATCGCCGAGGTGATCTCCGGGCTGATGGTGAAGGAGCCCGCCGGCCGGATGCCGCTGGACGAGGTCCGGGCCCGGCTGCGGCCGCTGCTGGCCGACCCGGACGACCCGATCTTCCCCGGCTCGCCGGACGTCCCGACCGTGATGGCGCGGGTCCCGGCCCCGGCCGCCTCGCCGGCGTCCGGCCCGCAGGTGCCGCACCGGCCGCCGGCCGCGACCGGCACGCACACCCGCGGCGGGGCGCCGCCCGCCACCGAGGTGGCACCGGCCGCGCCGGCCGGACACGCCCCGCCGGCCGCACCGCCCGTCCCCGAGCACCGGCCCGCACCCCGGCCGGCCCGCCCCACCGGCCCGGCCGGACGGGCCGGGTCGGCGCCCGCCCGACCCGCCGCGGCGCGGGGCACCGGGTTCGCCGGCGTGCTCGGCGGGGTGCCGCTGGTGCTCGGCGGCGCGCTGCTGGTGCTGCTGGGCGCGCTCGCCGGGTTCGCCGGGGTCCGCGCGCTGGCAGGCCAGGAGCCGCTGAGCACGATCACCGTCGCCACCGAGCGCACGCCGCGGGTCGCCCACCCGGATCCGCTCGGGTTCTCCGTCGCGGTCCCCCAGGACTGGACCCAGTACCGCTCCCCGGCGGGCGACGGCTCGGCCGTCGTCCGGTTCGTCAGCCCGGACGGCCGGCAGGAGCTGTCCGTGCGCGCCGCCGCCTCCACCGAGGCGGTCACCGGCGCGCTGACCCCGGAGGCGCTCGGCGTGGACGGCGTCGACGCCGGCCCGGTGCAGCCACAGGCCGACGGGTCCGACCAGATCGAGATGACCACCACCAGCGGCCCGCAGGAGCGCAGCACGCTGCTGCGGATCTTCCCCGGCCGCGATCCGGACGGCGTCTGGGTGCTGCAGCTCACCTCCCCCGCCGGCCAGGCCGAGGAGGCCGCCGCCGGGCTGTTCGACGCGGTCGCGACCGGCTTCCGGAGCACCGGCGGCTGATCCCGGCCGGTGATTAGGGTGGTGCCATGTCCGCCCTCGCGCACACCGCCCAGGAGGCCGCCGCCGAGCTGGCCCGCCGCACCGGAACCGAGCGGCACGACGTCGCCGTCGTTCTCGGCTCCGGCTGGCGTCCCGCCGCCGACGTGCTCGGGACCGCCGACGCGGAGCTGCCGATGGCCGAGCTGCCCGGGTTCGTCGCCCCGTCCGCGGTCGGGCACGGCGGCACCGTGCGCTCGCTGACGATCGGCGGGCGCCGGGTGCTGGTGCTGCTCGGCCGCACTCACCTCTACGAGGGGCACGGCGTCGAGCCGGTGGTGCACGGGATCCGGACGGCGGCCGCGGCGGGCGTCTCGGCCGTGGTGCTCACCAACGCCGCGGGCGGCATCACCGAGGGCCTCTCGGTCGGCCAGCCGGTGCTGATCGCCGACCACCTGAACCTGCTCGCCCGCTCGCCGCTGGTCGGCGCCGACTTCGTCGATCTCACCGACGCCTACTCGCCGCGGCTGCGCGCGGCCGCCCGCGAGCTCGATCCGTCGCTGGTCGAGGGTGTGTACGCCGGGCTGCCCGGGCCGCACTTCGAGACCCCGGCCGAGATCCGGATGCTGCGCACGCTCGGCGCCGACCTGGTCGGGATGTCGACCGTGCTGGAGACGATCGCGGCCCGCGCCGCCGGGCTGGAGGTCTGCGGCATCTCGCTGGTCACCAACCTGGCCGCCGGGTTGTCCGGGCAGCCGCTGGACCACCAGGAGGTGCTCGACGCCGGGCGGGCCGCGGCGACCCGGATGGGCGAGCTGCTGGGCGAGCTCGTCGCCCGCGTTTGATGGGGCCCGATCCGCAGCTGCGGGACGCCGCGCTGCGCTGGATCGCCGACGACCCGGATCCGGGCACCCGGGCCGAGCTGCAGCGGCTGCTGGCGACCGCGCTGGCCGGCGGCCCCCCGGCGGACGGCGCCCGGGCCGGGCTGGCCGACCGGATGTCCGGGCCGCTCCGGTTCGGCACCGCGGGCCTGCGCGGCCCGGTCCGGGCCGGGCCGGCCGGGATGAACGTGGCGGTGGTGACCCGCACGACGGCCGGGCTCGCCGGCTGGCTCCGCGCCGGCGGCCGGACCGGGACGGTCGTCGTCGGGCGCGACGCCCGGCACGGCTCGGCCGCGTTCGCCGAGGCCGCCGCCCGGGTACTGACCGGCGCCGGGTTCGAGGTGGCGCTGCTCGATCCCCCGGTTCCGACCCCGCTGGTCTCGTTCGCCGTGCGGCGGCTCGGCGCGGTCGCCGGGATCGCGGTCACCGCCTCGCACAATCCACCGGCCGACAACGGCTACAAGGTGTTCCTGCAGGACGGCGCCCAGCTCGTCCCGCCCGACGACGCCGGCATCGAGGCCGCGGTGACCACCGCGCCGGCCGCGGTGTCGGTCCCGCTGGGGCCGCTGCCCGCCGTCACCGACGTGACCGCCGACTACCTGGACCGGATCGCGACGCTCCCGCGCACCCCGCACGGCGCCGCCCCGCGGATCGCGCTGACTCCGATGCACGGCGTCGGCGGCGCGCTCGTCACCGCCGCGCTCGCCCGCACCGGGGTGCACGACGTGCACGTGGTGGCCGCCCAGGCCCGGCCCGATCCGGACTTCCCGACGGTCGCGTTCCCCAACCCGGAGGAGCCCGGCGCCACCGACCTGCTGCTCGAGCTGGCCGCCGGCTGCGGGGCGGAGCTGGCCGTCGCGCTGGACCCGGACGCCGACCGGTGCGCGATCGGCGTCCCGTTCGACGACGGCTGGCGGATGCTCTCCGGCGACGAGACCGGCGTGCTGCTGGCCGATCACCTGCTGCGGACCCGGGCCGGGCCGGACCGGCCGGACGCGCCGGCGCCCCTGGTCGCGACGACAGTGGTGTCGTCGTCGATGCTGGCCACGGTCGCGGCCGCGCACGGCGCCCGGTTCGCCGAGACGCTGACCGGGTTCAAGTGGATCGTCCGCGCCGGCGACGGGCTGGTCTTCGGCTACGAGGAGGCGATCGGGCTCTGCGTCGACCCGGACGCGGTCCGGGACAAGGACGGCGTCTCCGCCGCGGTGCTGGCCGCCGACCTGGTGCGCGGGCTGGCCGCGGCCAGGTCGTCGGTGCCCGCGCGGCTCGACGAGCTGGCCGCCGCGGCCGGCGTGCACCGCACGCTCGGCGTCTCGCTCCGGATGGAGCACGCCGAGCGGGACCGCGCGGTGCAGCGGCTGCGCGACGCGCCGCCGCCGGGCTGGGCGGCCGACCGGCCGGCACCGGACGTGCTGCGGCTGCGCCGCGACGGCGTCCGGGTGGTGGTCCGGCCGTCCGGCACCGAGCCGAAGCTGAAGGCGTACCTGGAGATCATCGAACCGCCGACCGGCGATCCGGCGCTGGTCCCGGCGTCCCGGGAGCGGGCGGAGCGGCGGCTCGACGCGCTGCGCGCCGAGGTGGACGGGATGCTGGGCCGGTGAGCGGGGCCCGGCTGCTGATCGTGCACCACACGCCGTCCCCGGCGACCGCCGAGCTGCTGGCGCAGGTGCGGGCGGGCGCCGCCGATCCGGAGATCACCGGGGTGCGGACCGTCGCCCGGGCCGCGCTGGCCGCGACCGCGTCCGACCTGCTCGCCGCGGACGCCGTGCTGCTGGCCACCCCGGCCAACATCGGCTACATGTCCGGGGCGCTCAAGCACTTCCTCGACCAGGTGTACTACGTGTGCGGCGAGGACACCCGCGGCCTGCCGTACGGGTTGTGGGTGCACGGCGGATCGGACACCTCGGGCGCGACCCGGTCGGTCACCGCGATCGCCGAGGGCATGGGCTGGATCGCCGCGGCCGCCCCGGTGGAGGTCACCGGCGCCCCGGACGCCGCGGCCCGGGCCGCCTGTCGCGAGCTGGGCGCGGTGCTGGCCGCCGGGGTGATGCCGGGCTGAGCCCGGCTACCTGCGGGTGGAGGGCACCGGCGTGCGGTCCTGCCAGGCCCCGATCCGGTCGGCCCACATCGCGGCGATGGTGCGGTAGGCGTCCGGGCCGGCGTGCAGGCCGTCGGCGGTGCGCCCGCTGCCGAACAGCCCGGACACGTCGGCGTACTCCACCGAGCGGCCGGCCGCCCGGTGCCGCTCGGCCACCCCGGGCAGCAGCGAGGCGAGCCGGGCCCGCTCGGTCCGCTGCTTCGGCAGCGGCGCCCACACCCCGGCCATGATCACGTGGGTGCCGGGCGCCGCGGTGAAGATCCGGTCCAGCATCCGGTCCAGGGTGGCCGCGGTCGCCTGCGCCGACGTCCCGGACAACAGGTCGTTGGTGCCGGCGTGCAGCAGCACGACGTCCGGGTCGGCGGCCAGCACCCAGCCGCCGGTGAGCGGGAGCATCCGGGCGGCGGTCCAGCCGGAGCGTCCCTCGTGGTCGGTGTCGGGCAGCGCGTCCGGCCCCGACGAGCGGGAGCCGACGAAGTCGACGGCGACGCCGTCGGCGGTCAGCCGCTCCCACAGCGGCAGCCGGTAGCCGGCCGTCGCCGGGCTGCCCACCCCGACCGTCGACGACGCCCCGAGCGGCATCACCCGCAGCGCGCCCGGCGACGGATCGGGCATCTCGGTCTCCTCCGGCCGGTCCGCGCCGGGCAGCAGCGCCACGGCCGCGACGAGCAGCGCGACCGCCAGTGCGGTCAGGACCCGGCGCCGGGTCGGCGCGGAGGGTGCCGGCACTACCGCTCAGACCGACCCGAACTGGCGGTCCCCGGCGTCGCCGAGTCCCGGGACGATGAAGGCGGAGTCGTTGAGCCGCTCGTCGATGCTCGCGGTGACCATCCGCAGCGGCAGGCCCGACTCGCGCAGCCGCTGCACGCCCTCCGGGGCGGACAGCGCGCAGACCACGGTCACGTCGTCGGCGCCGCGCCGGGTCAGCAGCTCGACGGTGTGCAGCATCGAGCCGCCGGTGGCGAGCATCGGGTCGAGCACGAAGACCGGCCGGCCGACCAGCGAGTCGGGCAGCGACTCCATGTAGGGCACCGGCTGGTGGGTCTCCTCGTCGCGGGCCATCCCCACGAAGCCCATCTGGGCCTCCGGGATAAGGTTCAGCGCGGCCTCGGCCATGCCCAGGCCGGCCCGGAGCACCGGCACCAGCACCGGGGGCGCCGCGAGGCGGTGCCCGACGGTGCGCGAGACCGGCGTGTGGATCGGCTCCTCGGCCAGCGGCGCGCCGCGGGTCGCCTCGTAGACGAGCATCAGGGTGAGCTCGCGCAGGGCCGCCCGGAAGGTGGCGTTGTCGTTGCGGGCGTCCCGCATGTTGCTCAGCCGCGCCCGCGCCAGCGGGTGGTCGACGACGATCGTGTCCACGAGCGGAGAGCCTACGTGCGCGCGGACCGGCCGGTCCCCCCGCCGAGGGGCACCCGTCCGCGGCGCCGTCCCGGCCGCGCACCCCGGACCTGCTGCGGCACAGCGGGACCGGTGACGACGTCGACACGGATGCGTGTCATGGTTCACGAAGGGTGAGCGGCCCGTCGCCACCGACGAGTGATGTCAACTCCCTTGCTGCAGCCCCGGTCGTCCGCCCGGGTGAGGCCCGCGGCACGGCCACAGACCTTGCGTGACAGTCGATCCCCGATCGGTCCGGTAGTGACCAACAGTGCTCGTGTCGACACGCCGGGCTCCCCACATCGCGTGATCACGCGCGCTGAGTGCCACTATCGGCACACAAGGTCGCCGAACTCGGGATTCACCTGACCCGAACGGGTGGTATGGCCGAAACGGTGTCACATCGAAGCCCCCGCCGACGCTGTACTAGATGACGAGGAGGTGATCCGATGCCGGAGAACACGACTTCCGAAGAGCAGACGTTGATCGCTGCTGCGGAAAAGCTCACGCAGTGCGACGGATACGTCGTTCTGGCGGTGGACCCGCAGACCGGGGAGGTGGACGCGCACGGCCCGTTCGACGGGATGACGGCGACCATCAAGGCGGACCAGCTGAGGCGCGACTTCGACCGGGGCGGTCTCGAGGACGTGTCGATCGGCGTGGTCCGCCTGCACAGCCAGGCCTGACCGCGCCGGGGCTCCCCGAGGCCCCCGACCGATCGAGATAGGGTCCGCATCGTGGCAAGCGACATCGTCCCGATCCGGCTCGCTCTCACCCGGGGCGACGTGGTCACCCTGTGGGCTCCCCCATGGCGGGAGGACGGCGAGGAGTGGGAGGCCTTCCTCGGCGACGACGAGCACGTGTTCGTCTTCGACGAGGTCGCGGGTCTCGCCGCCTTCGTGCGGACCGCCTCCGGGCACGACCTCGAGGACCATCCCGCCTGGTCGGCGGTTCCCGGCCTGCCGGTCGGCGACCTGACACCGGACGACGCGCACCGGTACGACCTCGTCGGGCTGCCCGAGCTGGCCGCCGAGGACCCGGACGCCTGGACCGTGCAGGAGCTGCACGAGGCCGTCTCGATGGTCCGGTCGCTGGCCGACGTCTGCGACCTGGAGAACGTCGTCGCCGCGCTGGACGGTGAACCCGCGTTCGCGCTGCTCCGCGAGGGTGCAGGCGTGTTCGCCGGCCGGGACGGCGCCAAGCGCTGGGCCGCGCTGTCCGAGGCGGTCGCCCAGCACTGGGACGAGATCGTCGACACCGTCGACGGCCTGGTCGCCACCCCCGAGGTGGACACCGGGGCGCTGGAGAAGGCCCGCACCGAGTCGGCCGAGTGGGAGGCCGCCCAGGCCACCCGGGCCGACGACGCCGGCGACACCGACGCCACCGACGGCACCGACGGCGAGAACGACGGGGCCGCGGCGATCGGCGCCGGCGACCGGGATGTCGCGGAGGGGCCGACCGGCTTCTGGGCCGAGGTCGGCATCGACCCGATCCGGATCGAGAACGGCGACACCTCCCTGGTGACGCTGCGCTGCTACCTCGACGACAAGCCGGTGTTCCTCGGGTCGGACGGCCGGATCGACGTCTTCGGCTCCGAGGAGGAGCTGGTCGCGGCGCTGGCCGATCCGGAGCACCCCGCGGTGGCGGGCACCGACCTGGCCGCGGCAGTCACCTTCGCCGAGGTGCTGGCGGCCGCGAGGGCGGGCGAGCTGGACGCGACGGTCGAGGACATGAACACCTACGTGCTCACCGGCATCGGCTCCGATCTCGCCGAGGGCGTCCTCGACCTGGACCCGGTCCAGCTCGACCTGGCCTCGGAGCTGCTGACCGACGTCGGCGAGTGGGCGGGCGATCCCGAGCCCGCCGAGTCCCTCGCCGAGTCGAGCAGCCTGGGCTGGCTGGTGTCGTTCGTGGTCCGGCCGGACCCGACCCGGATGGCGCCGAGCCCGCCGTTCACCCGGGAGGCGCAGGCCTGGAGCGAGCTGGTGGCCGGGCTCGCGGCCCGGCTGCGCCTCCGGTGAGCTCGGCGTAGCCCGGCCGGATGACGTCCCGGATCAGCGCGACCCGCTCGTCGAACCCGATGAAGGCGGACTTCATCGCGTTCACCGTGAACCACTCGAGGGTGTCCCAGCCGTAGCCGAACACCCCGGCCAGGTCGGTGAGCTCGCTGGTCATGGTGCAGCCGGACATGAGCCGGTTGTCGGTGTTGACCGTGACCCGGAACCGCAGCTCGGTGAGCAGCCCGATCGGGTGCTCGGCCAGCGACGCCGCGGCGCCGGTGTGCACGTTCGAGGTCGGGCACATCTCCAGCGGCACCCGCATGTCCCGGACGTAGGCGGCCAGCCTGCCGATCCGGTGCTCCGGCCCGTCCGGGCCGGTGCCCGTCGTGATGTCGTCGACGATCCGGACGCCGTGCCCCAGCCGGTCCGCGCCGCACCACTGGATGGCCTCCCAGATCGACGGGAGCCCGAACGCCTCGCCGGCGTGGATGGTGACGTGCGCGTTCTGCTGGCGGACGTACTCGAAGGCGTCCAGGTGCCGGGTGGGCGGGAACCCCTTCTCGGCGCCGGCGATGTCGAAGCCGACCACGCCCGCGTCCCGGTGCCGCACGGCCAGCTCGGCGATCTCCCGGGACCGTGCGGCGTGCCGCATCGCGGTCAGCAGCGTGCCGATCCGGATGGTGCGCCCGCTCGCGGCGGCCCGCTCGGTGCCGATCCGGAACCCGTCCAGCACGGCGGCGATCACCGCGTCGACGTCCAGGCCGCCGTCGACGTGCAGCTCCGGCGCGAACCGCACCTCGGCGTAGACGACTCCGTCGGCGGCCAGGTCCTCGGCCGCCTCGGCGGCGACCCTGGTCAGCGCCTCCCGGCTCTGCATGACCGCGACCGTGTGCCCGAACGTCTCCAGGTAGCGGACCAGCGAGCCGGAGTGCGCGGCGCCCAGGAACCAGGCGGCCAGCTCCTCCGGGTCGGTCGTCGGGAGCTTGCCGTAGCCGGTCTCGCGGGCCAGCTCGATGACCGTCCCGACCCGCAGTCCGCCGTCGAGATGGTCGTGCAGCAGCACCTTGGGGGCGCGCCGGACGGTGTCGTGGGTGAGCGGGATCGGCGCGGGGTTCTCTGCCACCCGCGAACGGTACCGATCCCGGTCGCCCGTTCGGCGTGGCGTCCTGCACCGGCCGTGCGGGCCTGCAATGATCATCCCGATCCGGCGGCGAGAACGGCCCCCGGACGGCTCAACGCAACACCGTCCGTCGACCCTCGAACGGCGGTCGCTACCCTCTGGGCACTCCCCACTTGGCTCAGAGGAAGCGCAGCAGGTGCCATGAGCGACACTTCGAACCTCTCGTTCGACCGGATGCGCGGCATGCTCATGCGGGCGGCCGAGATCCGCGACAGCGAACAGCAGCAGATCTTCGACTCCCTCGACGAGATCCACGCCCGGCTTGCCGCACTGGACGCCATCGGCACCGTGCGCAAGAAGCTCACCGAGCTCCCCGACCGGACCGAGCTCAACGTCCTGGCCGAGCGGCTCGACGAGACCGTGACCAAGCTGGACAACCAAGAGGTCATCCTCGGCGCGATCACCCGCGCCATCGAGTCCCTGCCGGACAAGCTGGCGAAGCCGATCGCCCAGCTCGACGGCAGGCTGGACGGCATGAGCGGCCGACTCGAGGGGGTGTCCGGCCGGATGGACGGGCTGGACGACCGGCTCGGCGGGCTGCACAAGCGGCTCGACGACCTGGACAACCGGCTCGACCGGCACGAGATGCGCCTGGACGCGATGCCCAACGCGGTCGCCTCCCCGATCAAGGAGCGCATCGAGGGCGTCGAGCGGCAGGTCAAGGACCAGCTCGACGCCGCCGTCGGCTCCTTCGAGGAGACCGGCGAGGGCCTGCGCAACCTGCTCGGCGACACCTCGGTCGGCCTGCACCGCAGGCTGGAGGAGCTGGCCCAGCGGCCCGCCGTCGACCCGACGCCGGGCTTCGAGGCGCTCACCGAGCGGCTCGAGGCGCTGTCGGCCCGGCTGGAGGAGGTCGGCGGCCGGCTGGACACCGTCGAGTCCGGCATGGAGGGCAGGCTCAGCGACCTCGACGGCTCGGTCAAGGAGCGGGTCGGCAAGCTCGGCGGCTCCCTCAAGGACCGGATCGGCGAGCTCGACGGGTCCGTGCAGAACCGGCTGGGCGAGCTCGCCAGCGGTGTCGAGGAGAAGCTCGACGGCTTCGACACCCGGCTGGACAAGCTCTCCGGCGACGTCGAGGGCCGGTTCGACCGGCTCTCCGAGGGCGTCGACACCCGGCTGGCGAAGTTGGCCGAGAGCGTCGACACCCGGTTCGACACGCTCTCCGGCGACGTCGACGGGCGGCTGTCCGGTCTCGACGCGGTGCTGCGGGACCGGCCGGACACCGGCTCGGTCACCGAGCTGGTGACCCGCGCCAACGCGGACTCGGAGCGGCGCAACGCCAGCCAGCTCGACGAGGCGATGGCGACCTTCGCCGAGCTCATCATGGGGCGGGGCGGGCAGTACGCCCAGCAGACCCCGCCGCCCCCGCCGCGGCCCGCGCAGCGCCGGTCCCGGTCCAAGGTCGCGGTGAAGAGCCAGAACGGCGCCTCGGCGGCCGATCTGGTCTCCGACGACCCGGACGACTGACACCGCGAGCAGCACGGCGACGCCGCGATCCCCACCCGGGGGTCGCGGCGTCGTCGTGTTCAGGGCAGGGCGGCGGCCATCCGCTGCACCGCCTCGGTGAGGACCTCCGGATGCGTCGCCAGGTTCAGCCGCAGGTGCCCGGCCCCGCCCGCACCGAACGGCTCCCCGGCGTTGAGCGCGACCCGGCCGCGCTCCAGGAACGTCGCCGCCGGATCGTCGGGACCCAGCCCGCGGCAGTCCAGCCAGGCCAGGAACGTCGCCGGGGCCGGCCGGTAGCCGATCCCGGGCAGGTGCTCGGCGAGCAGCCCGGCCAGCAGCTCCCGGTTCCGGGCGAGCGCCGCGACGAAGCCGTCCAGCCAACCGCGGTCCGACTCCAGCGCGGCGACGTGCGCGTGCACGGCGACGTGGCTCGCGCCGACCTCCAGCATGTCGGCGGGCAGCCGGTCGATCGGCGCCGCCGGCCCGCCGACGGCGACCGCCGCCTTCAGCCCGGCCAGGTTCCAGCCCTTCGACGCCGACATCAGGCTGAACCCGTCCTCCGCGCCGGGCACGCTCAGCCAGGGGGTGAACGGGGTGCCCGGATCGACCAGCGGGGCGTGGATCTCGTCGGCGACCACGGTGATCCCGTGCCGGCGGGCCGCGGCGGCGACCGCGGCCAGCTCGTCGGCGGTGTGCACGGTGCCGGTCGGGTTCTGCGGTGAGCAGAGCAGGAACGCCCGCACCCGGGGCGTCGCGAACGCGCGCTCCAGCGCGCCCGGATCGAGCCGCCCGGCGGCGGTCAGCGGCGCGGACACCGGCTCCCACCCGGCGTGCCGGAGGAACGCGAAGAACGGCGGGTACACCGGCGGGGCGAGCGCGACGGCGTCGCCGGGCGGGACGACCGCGCGCAGCGCCTCGACGACGCCCTGCATGACGTCCGGCACGACGAGCGCGCGCGCCGCGTCGAGCCCGTCCCAGCCCCAGCGGTCCCGGGCGAACGCGGCCAGGGCGCGGGCGTAGCCGTCGCCGGCCGGGTAGCCGGTGTCGCCGTCGGCGAGCACCCGGTTGACCGCGGCCAGCACCCCGGGCGCCACCGGCACGTCGGCCTCGGCGACCCAGAGCGGGAGGACGTCGTCGTCGTAGGTCCGCCACTTCATGCTGGTGCGGCGGCGCAGCTCGGTCAGCGTCGGGAACTCCAGGAGGTCCGGCACGCCACCGATCCTGGCACGGGAGCGCTCAGCGGCGGGCGAGCCGCCGGAACACCGCGTCCAGCTCGGCGACCTTCAGCAGCCGCATCCCGGCGACGGCCAGCGGCAGCGCGACCAGCGTCCCGCCGAGCAGCAGCGTCCACGCCTGCGCGACGACCGGCCAGTCCGCGATCGCCGGCTCGGCGAGCCGGGTCAGGCCCCAGGCGATCGCCGCGGCCGCACCGGAGGCGAGCGTCACCTTCACCAGGCAGCGCAGCACCTCGACGCTGCGGACCCGGCCGAGCCTGCGGCGCAGCAGCCACTGCCCGATCAGCGCGCCGCCGACGAACGACAGCGAGTTCGCCGCGGCCAGCCCGAGCACCACCTGGCCCGGCGGCAGCAGCAGCGGGCAGGCGAGCAGCAGCGGGATCTTCACGCCGACCATGCCGACCTGGATCAGGGTCGGCGTGCGGGAGTCGGTCATCGCGTAGAAGACCCGCATCTGCAGCATCGTCACCGCGTAGGGCAGCAGCCCGAACGCCGACCAGGCGACGGTCTCCCCCAGCCGGGCCGCGCCGTCCCCGCTGCCGGCGCCGACCGAGAACAGCGCGGTGCCCAGCGCGCCGCCGAACGCGGTCATCACCGCGGCGATCGGGACCAGCCCGACGGTGGACAGCCGGGCCCCCAGCGACAGGTCCGTCACCACCTGGTCGGTGTCGCCCTGCGCCGCGGCCCGGCTCATCCGAGGCATCAGCGCGGTCAGCAGGGACACCCCGAGGACGCCGTAGGGCACCTGCAGCAGCAGCCAGGCGTTCATGTAGGTGGCGACCGAGCCGCCGTCCGCGGCAGCCGCGACCCGGGTGGTGACGATGTAGCCGGCCTGCCCGACCAGCACGTAGCCGACGATCCACAGCGCCATCCCGCCGGCCAGCGACAGCCGCGGGTCCCAGCCCCACACCGGCCGGTAGGAGAACCCGATGCGGCGCATGAACGGGATCAGCACGGCCGCCTGCACGACGATGCCCAGCGTCGTCCCGAGCCCCAGCACCAGCAGCTTCGGGTCGCCCATCCGCACCGGATCGGCCGAGATCTCGCCGGGAACCAGCGCGTAGACGGCGAGCACGCCGAGCACCACGACGTTGTTCAGCACCGGCGCCCAGGCGAACGGCCCGAACACCTGCTTGGAGTTGAGGATCGCGCCGAGCAGCGCCCCGATCCCGTAGAAGAAGATCTGCGGCAGCAGCAGCCAGGCGAACGCCGTCGCCAGCGCCGGATTGGCCTCGCCGCCGTCGCCGGAGCCCAGGTAGAGCCGGGTGAGCAGCGGCGCGGCGGCCATCGCGAGCAGCGTCGCCAGCAGCAGCGCCACCCCGACGACGGTCAGCAGGCGACGGGTGAACCGCTCGCCGCCGTCCGGGTCCTCGGCCTGGGCGCGGACCAGCACCGGGATCATCACGCTGGTCAGGACGCCGCCGAGGAGCAGCTCGTAGACGATGTTCGGCAGCGTGTTCGAGATCGTGTACGAGTCGTTGACGACCGCGAACCCGAGCACCGCGACGATCGCCAGGTTCCGCAGGAAGCCGGTCAACCGGCTGACCAGGCTGGCGATCGCGATCATGCCGGACGAGCGGACCAGCGAGCCCGCGTTCTCGGTGCCCCCGCCCGCGGGCCCGGCGGGCTCGGCGGGTTCCGGGACCCGGTCGATCGGGGTGGTCGGCGGGCCGTCGTCCGGTGGGACCGACGGTCGCTGGACCGGGCGGGTGACCTCCTCCGGAGCCTCCGGCGGCTGCACCGACTCCGCGGGTGCACGTCCGGCCCGTTCCGGCATCACCGGACGGGGTATCGGAGCCCGCCGGGGCGGTCGATCCTCACGCATCGCGCCCATCGTGCCGGATCGGTCGCGGACGGTGCGCAGGCCCCGGCGCACCCGGGACCTCGGGGGCAGGGCATGATCACCCGCGGCGGACGTCCAGGATCAGCTCGCGGGGGGCGGGCGGATCGGCGGTGATCAGCAGCGCCGCGCCGGCCAGCAGCCGCCGGGCGTCGGGGATCCGGTCCGGGGTGTCGGTGTGCAGCTCCAGCAGCGGTGTCCCGGCCCGCACCTGGTCGCCGGGCGCGACGAGCAGCCGCACCCCGGCGCCGGCCTGCACCGGGTCCTCCTTGCGGGCCCGCCCGGCGCCGAGCCGCCAGGCCGCGGTCCCGACGGCGAGCGCGTCGGCGCCGGCGAAGATCCCGGACCGGTCCGCGGTCACCGTCTCCACGTGCCCGGCCACCGGCAGCGGCGCCGACGGGTCGCCGCCCTGGGCCGCGACCATCCGTTCCCACACCGGGTACGCCGCGCCGGAGGCGAGCACCTGCGCGGGATCGGCGTCGGTGATCCCGGCCAGCGCGAGCATCTCGGACGCGAGCGCCACGGTCAGCGCGACGACGTCCGGCGGGCCGCCGCCGCGCAGCACCTCGACCGACTCCGCCACCTCCAGCGCGTTCCCGACGCAGCGGCCCAGCGGCCGGGACATGTCGGTGAGCAGCGCCGTCGTCGGGAGCCCGTGCGCGGCCCCGATCTCGGTCATCGCGTCGGCCAGCTCGCCGGCCCGGGCGGCGTTCTTCATGAACGCCCCGGAGCCGACCTTGACGTCGAGGACCAGCCCGCCGGTCCCCTCCGCCAGCTTCTTGCTCATGATCGAGCTGGCGATCAGCGGGACCGACTCGACGGTGCCGGTGACGTCGCGCAGCGCGTAGAGCCGCCGGTCCGCGGGGGCCAGGGTGGGCGTCGTCGCGCAGATCACGGCGCCGACGTCGGCGAGCTGCGCGGTGATCTCGGCGGTGCTCAGCGACGCCCGCCAGCCGGGGATCGCCTCCAGCTTGTCCAGGGTGCCGCCGGTGTGGCCCAGCCCGCGCCCGGACAGCTGCGGGACGGCCGCGCCGCAGGCCGCGACCAGCGGCGCCAGCGGCAGCGTGATCTTGTCCCCGACGCCGCCGGTGGAGTGCTTGTCCACCAGCGGGCGCCCGACGTCGCCGAAGTCGAGCACCTCGCCGGAGTCGATCATCGCCTGGGTCCAGTGCGCGGTCTCGGCCGTGTCCATCCCGTTGAGCAGGATCGCCATGGCCAGCGCGGCCATCTGCTCGTCGGCGACCTCGTCGCGGGTGTAGGCGCCGACCACCCAGTCGATCTGGTCGCGGCTGAGCTCCCGGCAGTCCCGCTTGGCCGCGATGATCTCGACGGCGCTGAACGAGCGGCCGCTCACCGCGCGCTCCCCGGCAGGTGCTCGGGCCCGAACGCGTCCGGCAGCACCTCGGTGAACGGGCGCACCCCGCCCGGGGTGTCGCAGCGCAGCTGCGGTCCGCCGAACTCGTAGAGCACCTGGCGGCAGCGCCCGCACGGCATCAGCAGCTCGCCGGTGCCGGACCGACAGGCGATCGCGAGCAGCCGGCCGCCGCCGGAGAGCCGCAGCTGCCCGGCCAGGGTCACCTCTGCGCAGACGCCGAGGCCGTAGGAGGCGTTCTCGACGTTGCAGCCGGTCACCAGGCGGCCGTCGTCGACGAGTGCGGCGGCGCCGACCCGCAGGCCGGAGTAGGGCGCGTACGCCCAGGCCGCCGCGGTGACGGCAGCCGAGCGCAGCGCGTCCCAGTCCGGGACGGGCGGATCGGGCGCCACCATGTCCGCACCGGCTCCGGTGGGTCCGCCGCCGGCCATCTAGCCGCCCTCCCCGCGGCGGTACTCCTCGCCGAGCCGCGCCGGTGGTCGTAGTCGTTGGGACGCCGCGGCGAGCACGATCAGGGTGACCAGCTGCGGCGCGTAGGACGCGAACTCGCTGGGGACGGTGTCGAACGCCCAGTACAGCGCGTAGACGACGGCGCCGGCGCCGAGTGCGATCGCGGCGGCGGTCCACATCCGGCGGATCGCCCACAGCACCGCGACGACGACGGCGACCAGCGTCGCGCCGTAGAGCAGCGCGTGCACCGCCTCGCCGCCGGCCCGCAGCTGCAGCCCGTCGACGTAGCCGAACAGCGCCGACCCGACCAGCAGCCCGGCCGGCCGCCAGTTGCCAAAGATCATCGCGGCGAGGCCGATGTAGCCGCGGCCGCCGACCTGGTTCTCCAGGTAGCCGAGCTGGCCCGGGTTGAGCACCAGCGCGGCGCCGCCGAGGCCGGCCAGCCCGCCGGAGATGACCACCGCGACGTACTTGTGCGCGATCACGTTCACGCCGAGCGACTCGGCGGCCACCGGGGACTCGCCGGAGCTGCGCAAGCGCAGCCCGAACGCGCTCCGCCAGAGGATCCAGTAGCTGACCGGCACCAGCGCGAAACCCAGCACGACGATCGGGGTCAGCCCGGTGACCAGGCCGGACAGCAGGCCGGCCAGGTCGGAGACGAAGACCCGTTGCTGGGCCTCCAGCGCCTGCAGGCCCGACGACAGGCCGGGCACCGAGAACTGCTCGAAGCCCTCCAGCCGCGGGGACTGGCGCGGGTTCTGCGAGACCGGGGTGAACAGCAGCGTCGCCAGGTACTTGGTGAGGCCGGTGCCGAGCAGGGTGATCGCCACACCGGAGACGATGTGGTTGACGTTGAAGGTGACCGTCGCGACGGCGTGCACCAGCCCGCCGAGCGCGCCGAACGCCAGCCCGCCCAGCACCGCGGCCCACGGCCCCCACTGGTAGCCTGCCCAGGCCGCGCCCCAGGTGCCGAGCACCATCATGCCCTCGAGGCCGATGTTGATGATCCCGGCGCGCTCGGCCCACAGCCCACCGAGCGCGGCGAACAGGATCGGTAGCCCGAGCCGGACGGCCGCCTCGGAGGTCCCGGAGGACGCGAGCTGGGTCTGCCCGGTGAGCGTCACGGTGACCGAGAGGATCAGCACGAGCCCGGCCGCGATCAGCGCGGACCGCGCCCAGCCGGGCAGCCGGGCGGCCCGTTCCAGCACCGCCGCGGTCATGCCGACGCCCCCACCGGTTGATGCGGTACCTCGGCGGCCACCCGGCGCTGCTCGGCGCGCCGCTCGATCCGGCGCACCACCTCGTAGGCGACGACGACCGAGAGCACGATCAGGCCCTGCATGATCAGCACGATCTCCCGGGGAATGCCGACGACGTCCAGCGCCACCGCGGACTTGTCCAGGAACGCCCAGAGCAACGCGCCCAGGGCGATGCCCACCGGGTGGTTGCGGCCCAGCAGCGCGATCGCGATGCCGGTGAAGCCGTAGCCCTGCGGCGAGCTCAGGGTGTAGGCGTGGTCGCGGCCGAGCAGCTCGGGCAGCCCGACCAGCCCGGCGACCGCACCGGAGAGCAGCAGCGCGACCAGGATCGTCCGGCGCGCGTTCACCCCGCCGGCCGACGCCGCCGTCTTCGACTCGCCGGAGGCCTTCAGCTCGAACCCGAACCGGGTCCGGCCGAGCAGGAACCAGTAGCCGAGCCCGAGCACCATCGCGACGACGACCATGCCGAAGATCTGCCCGTTGCCGACCGGGATGCCCGGGAACCAGCCGGACTCCGGGATCGGCGGGGTGGTGATGTTGTTGCCGCGCAGCTCGCCGAAGGTCTCGGCGCGGATCAGGTAGGCGATCAGCCCGGTGGCGATCGCGTTCAACATGATCGTCGAGATGACCTCGGAGACGCCCCGGTAGGCCTTGAGCAGAGCCGGGATCGCGATCCACGCGGCCCCGGTCAGCATCGCCACGACCATGATCAGCACGGTGTGCAGCACCGGCGGCAGGACCACCGTGCCGCCGACGATCGCGGCGACGCAGGCGGCGACCCGGAACTGGCCCTCGACGCCGATGTTGAACAGCCGCATCTGGAAGCCGATCGCGACCGCGAGCGCGGCGATGTAGTAGACGGCCGCCGAGTTGACCGTGTCCACCGCGACGGTGCCCGAGCCGAGCTGGGACAGGATCGTGGTGAGCGCCGTCCACGGCGAGGCGCCGCTGATCATCAGCGCGACCGCGCACAGCAGCGCCGCGAACCCGATCGCCAGTACCGGCGCGACGACGGCGCCCCGCAGCCGGATCACGTCGTCGCTCCGGTCATGGTCGTGCCCAGCTCCTCGGGGGTGACGGTCGCCGGGTCGGCGGTGCCGACCAGTCGTCCGCAGAGGATCACGGCGAGCGTGTCGGACAGCCCGATCAGCTCGTCCAGGTCGGCGGAGATCAGCAGCACCGCGAGCCCCGCGGCGCGGGCACTGCGCAGCTCCGCCCAGATGCCGGCCTGCGCGCCGACGTCGACGCCGCGGGTCGGGTGCGCGGCGATCAGCAGCACCGGGTCACCGGAGAGCTCGCGGCCGACGACGAGCTTCTGCTGGTTCCCGCCGGACAGCGCGGACGCCATGACGTCGATGCCGGGGGTCCGGACGTCGAAGCCGGTCACGATCCGCTCGGTGTCGGCCCGCGCGGCGGCGCGGTCGATCAGGCCGCGCCCGCCGATCGGCGGCCGGGACTGGAAGCCGAGGATCCGGTTCGCCCACAGCGGCTGGTCACCGAGCAGCGCGTGCCGGGTCCGGTCCTCGGGGATGTAGCCGACGCCGTGCTCCCGGCGGGCCATCGTGGACAGCCCGGACACGTCGGCGCCGGAGAGCAGCACCCGGCCGCGGGCGTGCGCCCGCATCCCCATGATCGTCTCGACCAGCTCGGTCTGGCCGTTGCCCTCGACGCCGGCCACCCCGAGCACCTCGCCGGCGTGCACGACGAGATCGACGCCGTCGAGCAGGTCCCGGCCGCCGGCCGGGTCGGGCAGCCCGAGGCCCTCGACGCGCAGCACCTCCCGGTCGGTCACCGTCGACTCGCGGGTCTCCGGCGAGGGCAGCTCGGAGCCGACCATCATCTCGGCCAGCTGCGAGTTGGTGACCGATCCCGGATCGGCGGTGCCGACGGTGCGGCCGCGCCGGATCACGGTGATCCGGTCGGCGATCGCCCGCACCTCGTCGAGCTTGTGCGAGATGAACAGGAAGGTGTAGCCGTCGGCCTGCATGGAGCGGACGGTGGCGAACAGCTCGTCGACCTCCTGCGGGACGAGGACCGCGGTCGGCTCGTCCAGGATCACCGTGCGGGCACCTCGGTAGAGCACCTTGAGGATCTCGATCCGCTGCCGGTCCGCGACGCCCAGGTCCTCGACGAGCAGCTCCGGCCCCGCCGAGAGGCCGACGGTCCGGGACAGCTCGGCGATCCGGGTGCGGGCCGCCCGGCCCATCCCGTGCCGCTTCTCCGCGCCGAGCAGGATGTTCTCGGCGACGGTGAGGTTGTCGGCCAGCATGAAGTGCTGGTGCACCATGCCGATCCCGGCGGCGATCGCGTCGGCCGGGGTCCGGAAGTGCACCGGCTCCCCGCCGACGGCGATCGTGCCCTCGTCCGGCGCCTGCATCCCGTAGAGGACCTTCATCAGGGTCGACTTGCCCGCGCCGTTCTCCCCGCAGAGCGCGTGCACCTCGCCGCTGCGCACGGCGAGGTCCACGCGATCGTTGGCGACGACACCGGGGAACCGCTTGGTGATCCCGCGCAGTTCGACCGCGTGCTGCTGCTCGGTCACTTGGTGGACTGGACCTCGATCTCACCGGCGATGATCGCGGCCCGGTACGCCTCGAGCTGCGGCGTGATGTCGTCGACGAAGCCACCGGAGGTGGAGTAGCCGACGCCGTCGTTGGCGAGATCGAAGCGCTCCGGGAGCGAGTCGACGGTGTTCCCGGCGACGGCGTTCACGTAGTCGTACACCGCCACGTCCACCCGCTTGATCATCGACGTCATGATGACATCGCGGACGGCGGTCAGCTGCGGCGAGTTGTACTGGTCGGAGTCGACCCCGATCGCCCGCTGCCCGGCGGTCTGCGCGGCGGCGAACACGCCCTGGTTGGACTGGCCGGCCGCGGCGAAGGAGATGTCGGCGCCGCCGTCGTACTGGCCGGCGGCGATCTCGGTGCCGCGGGTGGCGTCGTTGAAGCCGGTGAAGTCACCGGCCGGGGAGATGTAGGCCGAGTCGATCTGGATGTCCGGTGCGACGGCCTGGGCGCCCTGCTCGTAGCCCGCGTCGAACTTCTGGATCAGCGGGCTGTCCACGCCGCCGATGAAGCCGACCCGGCAGGTCTCGGTCTTCAGCGCGGCCGCGACGCCGACCAGGAACGACCCCTGCTCCTCGGCGAACACCAGCGGGGTGACGTTCGGCAGGTCGACGGTGTCGTCGTCGACGATGGCGAACTGGGTGTCCGGGAACTCCGTCGCCACGGTCTGCACGCCGTTGGCGTAGTTGAAGCCGACCGCGATCACCGGGTTGAAGCCGCCCTGGGCGAGCTGGCGCAGCCGGGTGGTCCCGGCGTCCTCGCTCTCACCCGGCTGGGCGGTGGCCTCGCGGGTGTTCTCCCGGACCAGGCCCAGCTCCTCCACGGCGCGGTCCAGGCCGGCCGCCGCGGCGTCGTTGAACGACGCGTCGCCGCGCCCGCCGATGTCGTAGGCCAGGCCGACCCGCAGCGCGCTCGCGTCCGCGGGCGCCGCCTCGGGGGCCGGCTGCGCGCTGGCCGCCGGCACCGACGGCGGCGCGACCCGCTCGCACTCACCCTGCGCGGCTCCCCCGCCGCCACCGGTGTCGCGGGCACAGCCCGACAGCGCGAGTGCCGCGACGGCCCCGACTGCGATCGCGGTCGCGAACCTGCTCCGCCGTCCGATGCGCTGGTTGTTCCGCACGAACGTCCTCCCCCGTTCCGGCGCCCGCCGGTCCGCGGCGCGCATCCCGCGGGACGGTAACCGCTCACCGCGCCGAGCGGCAGGGTCGCAACAGCGCTGTGACCGGACGCGTCGACAGGCGGTCGAGAAGCGGGCGGGCGGTAGTCTCCGCGCGCCCGGAGTCGATCTCTGCCGGGCCAGTCGCGTCGAGAAGGACGGTGCTGTCGTGGACCGAGCGGAACTGACCGTGCAAGCGCCGCCGGAGCGGGTGTGGGAGCTGGTCTCCGACATCACCCGGGCCGGCGAGTGGAGCCCGGAGGCCACCGGCGGCCGCTGGCGCGGCGATGCCACCGGGCCCGCGGTGGGTGCCCGGTTCGTCGGGCTCAACCGGCACGGCGTGATCCGCTGGCCGACCCACTGCCGGGTCACCGAGTGCGAGCCGGGCCGCCGGTTCACCTTCGTGGTGACCGAGTCGAGGACGGCGTGGGGCTGGGTGCTCACCCCGACCGACGACGGCGCAGGCACCCACGTCGCCGCCTGGCGGGAGAGCGTGGGCGTGCCCGCGCTGCCGGTCCGGCTGCTGCAGCGCAGCGGGCTGCTCGGCCGGGACCGGGAGACGATGATGCGCGACGGGCTGGAGCAGAGCCTGCAGCGGGTGCGGACGATCGTGGAGGCTTCCGCCGGGTAGGGCATGCTGCCCGGGTGCCCAGCGCCCCGGGATGGCTCGTCCTGCTGTCGGTGCCGCTGATCCTGAGCGGTGCGGCGCCGGTTTCCGGGCTCGCCGCAGCCCTGTCGCCGGTTTCCGGGCTCGCCACAGCCGCGTCGCCGGGGGCCGGCCCCGCCACAGCCCCGTCACCGATGGCCTGCCCCGCCGCGGCGCCCGCGCCGGTGGCCGTGGCCTGCCCGGGCCAGGAGGTGCCGCCAGGACCGGCCGCCGAGGCGGAGACCGTGCCGGTGGCGCCGCTGCCGGTGCCGGATCCGCCGGTCGGCGGGCTCTCCGGCTGCGCCGAGGCGTACGCCGGGCCGGTCCCGCCGCCGCCGGTCGGGGTGGCGTCGTACCTGGTCGCCGACCTGGACTCGGGCGCGGTGCTCGCCGCCCGGGCGCCGCACGCCCGGCACCGTCCCGCGTCGACGGTCAAGCTGCTGCTCGCCCTCGTCGTCGACGACGTCCTGCCGCCGGACCGGGTCGTCACCGGCACCGTCGAGGACGCGAACATCGAGGGCAGCCGGGCCGGGATCGGCCCCGGCGGCCGGTACACCGTCGAGCAGCTGCTGCACGGCCTGCTGCTGGCGTCCGGGAACGACACCGCGCACGCTCTGTCCCGCGAGCTCGGCGGTACCCCCGCGACGCTCGCCGCCATGCACGACGCGGCCCGCGGCCTGGGGGCGCTGGACACCCGGCCCGCGACCCCGTCCGGTTTGGACGGGCCGGGCATGTCGTCGTCGGCCTACGATCTCGCACTGGTCCTGCGGGAGGCACTGGACCGCCCGCGGCTCGCAGCCGTGCTGCGGTCCCCGGGCATCCCGTTCCCCGGGTTCGCCGACCGGCCCGGCTTCGAGGTCGGCAACGGCGACCGGATGTTCGACACCCCCGGTTTCCTGGGCGGCAAGAACGGCTTCACCGACGCGGCGCGGCACACCTACGTCGGTGCCGTCGAGCGGGACGGGCGGCGGCTGGTGGTGGCACTGGTGCGCGGCGAGCCGCAGCCGGTGCGGATGGTCGACCAGGCGCGGCCGCTGCTCGACTGGGGTTTCGGCGTCACCGCGGCCGGGATCGGGACGCTGGTGGCGCCGGGCGACGTGCCGCCCGATCCGGGATCGGCCGGCCCGGACCCGACCGGTCCCGGCCTGACCGGGGCGGACCCGGCCGATCCGGCGCCGTCCGGGCCCGGGGGATCCGCGACCGCGGGGAGCCCCGCGGCAGGTGATCCCGCCGCGCCCGGGGACCCGGGATCGTCCGGGACCGGCGCCGATGGGACCGGTCCGTCCGCGACGATCATCGTCGGAGCGGTCGCCGCGGCGGTCGGCGTGATCGCGGCGGTGATGGCGGTGCTGCGGCGCCGGCTGCGGGGCTGACCCGGGGTCCGCCGGTCCGGGTCGGTCGGCGTGGAGACGGGAGGGACGCCGCAGCGAGCGGCTGCCACGCGGTGGCGAACCGGTGCCGCGCAGTGGCAAGCCCGTGCCGCGCGATGGCGAGCGAGTACGACGCCGAGCCGGGCGCCACCGGGATCGCGGTCCTGACCGGCCGGACCACGGACGTCGGCCTGCCGCTCGCGCGGCTCGTCGGCCAGTCCGTCGCCGGGTGCGACAAAACAACCCTGTCCTGAGTGGATTTTCCTCCGACTTCCTTCTAGAGAACAACCAGCCCAACCCGATAGAATCGAACACATGGTCGATATCGACGGTGCGCTGCTCAGCCCCGAGGCGGTCGCCGCCGACCCCTGCCCGCACGGCATGACCCGCGACCTGTGCGCCCTGCTGTGCGGAGACGAGAACAGCGAGCCGGTCGTGGTGGTGGATCCGACCCGGCCGGTGGGATTCGCACTGGCACTGGACTGCCAACTCGCCGCCGACAGCCCCGAGCTGCTGAGTGACGCCCAACTCCTCGACGTCGTCGAAGGCGCCGAACGCATCGAACGATGGGCCTCGGCGTTGCGGACCCGGATGCTGGCAGCGTTCGCCGACAGACACCCACCCGGCAGCACCGCCGCACCACCGGGCGCCGACCCCCGGGCGGTCACACCAGTGGGCCGCTGGCTACCCGACCAGGTCGCCTTGACCTTACGGGTGTCCCTGGAAGAGGCCCGCTGCCTACTGGCCGGCGCGGCCCGGTTCGCCCACGTACTGCCCGCGACCCTGGCCGAATGGGAGACCGGGCGGATCGACCAACGCAAAGCCGAGGCCATCGCACACGCCACCAGCGTGCTCGACGACGAACAGGCCCGCGAGGTCGAAGCGCGGGTACTGCCCGGCGCCGCAGCGGCGACCCGCCGGTTGCTGCAGGACCGGCTACGACGCACGGTGGCCCGGGTCGATCCCGACGGCGCGGCACGACGGCA
>NZ_JBEYYF010000026.1:0-89238 GCF_040645415.1 Pseudonocardia sp. NPDC046786
GGTCGCCCGGGAACTCTACGACGACGCCAACGCGATGCTCGACGACATCATCGCCGACGACCGGTTCACCGCGAAGGGCGTCTACGGCTTCTGGCCGGCGCACGCCGAGGGCGACGACGTCGTCATCCACCCGGACTCCGGTGCGGTGCGCATCCCGATGCTGCGCCAGCAGACGAAGAAGCCGCTCGGCCGGGCGAACCGCTGCCTGTCCGACTTCGTCGCGCCCGAGGGCGACCACCTGGGTGCGTTCGCGGTGTCCATCCAGGGCGCCGAGGTGATGGCGAAGGAGTTCGAGGACGCCCTCGACGACTACAAGTCGATCATGGTGAAGGCGCTCGCCGACCGGCTCGCCGAGGCGTTCGCCGAGTACGCGCACCGGCAGGCGCGGCGCGAGTGGTTCGAGCCCGACGCCGACCAGCCGGTCGAGGAGCTGCTCGCGGAGAAGTTCCGCGGCATCCGCCCCGCCTTCGGGTACCCGGCCTGCCCGGACCACACCCAGAAGCGGCCGCTGTTCGACCTGCTGGGCGCCGAGGAGCTGGGGATCGGGCTGACCGAGTCCTACGCGATGACGCCGGCGGCCGCGGTCAGCGGGCTGATCTTCCAGAACCCGGGCTCCCGCTACTTCACCGTCGGGCGGGTCGGCAAGGACCAGATCACCGACTACGCGCAGCGGCTCGGCATGGACGTCGTCGAGGTCGAGAAGTGGCTCCGGCCGAACCTGGGGTACAACCCGGATGCCTGACCCGACGCCTGAGCTCAGGGGTGTCCTGCTCGACATGGACGGCACGCTGATCGACTCCGAGAAGGTGTGGGAGGTCGCGCTCAACGACCTCATGAAGCACCTCGGGGCCGATCCGCTGCCGGTCGAGGCCCGGCGGGAGTCGGTCGGCGGGTCGCTGGACTCGTCGCTGCGGATCTGCTTCCGGGAGGCCGGGCGGGACCCGGACACGGTGCCGCCCGACGAGTACCGGGAGACCGGGGAGTGGCTCTACGACCGGGCCGGTGAGCTGTTCGCGCACGGCGTGCCGTGGCGGCCGGGTGCCCGCGAGCTGCTGGTCGCGCTGCGCGTCGAGGGCATCCCGGCCGCGCTGGTCACCAATACCATCCGGGTGCTGGTGACCCGCGCGCTGGACACCCTCGGCCCGGAGCACTTCACCGCGATCGTCCCGGGCGACGAGGTGGCCGCGCCCAAGCCGGGGCCGGAGCCCTACCTGCGCGGCGCCGAGCTGCTCGGCCTCGACCCGGCGGGCTGCGTCGCGGTGGAGGACTCGCCGACCGGCGCGCTCTCCGCCGAGCGGGCCGGCTGCGCAGTGCTGGTGGTGCCGTGCGAGCTGGACGTGCCGCCCGGCGAGCGGCGGGTGCAGCGCAGCACCCTCGCCGGGGTGACCCCTGCCGAGCTCGGCGCGATCCTGCGCGAGGTCCGCGCCCGGACCTGACCGGACGGGCCTCCGGTGGCCACGGCGCCGTCGGAGGCCCCGTCCGGGACGGCCGGGTGTTGCGCCGAACCCGCTCGGGCGGCTCGCGAGCGGTTCGGTTCCGTCGACGAACGGCCCGTCCTGCGCCGGTTGGTCACACCGGGTGAACCACCCGGCGCCGTGCGTTGCCCGCATGGCTCCGGAACCCGGGTACCCGCCGGTACCGCCGGACGCACCCTTCACACTGGTGCGGAAAGGGGTCGATGCACGTGAAGACATTCGACGAGCTGTTCGCCGAGCTGCAGGCCAGAGCCCGGGAGCGGCCGTCCGGGTCGGGCACCGTCGCGGCGCTGGACGCCGGGGTGCACGCCCAGGGCAAGAAGGTGCTCGAGGAGGCGGGCGAGGTGTGGATCGCCGCCGAGTACCAGGGCGACGACGAGCTCGCCGAGGAGATCTCACAGCTCCTGTACCGGCTGCAAGTGATCATGATCCAGCGCGGGCTCACCCTCGAGGACGTCTACAAGCATCTGTAGCGCCGCGAGGGCCCGGCACCACCAGCACTTCCCGCACCGACGATTCTCAGGAGAGCGTCATGCTCCGCGTGGCACTGCCGAACAAGGGCACCCTGGCCGAGCCCGCCGCCACGATGATGCGCGAGGCCGGCTACCGCCAGCGCACCGACTCGCGTGACCTCAGCGTGGTCGACGAGGAGAACGAGATCGAGTTCTTCTACCTGCGGCCCAAGGACATCGCGACCTACGTCGGCAAGGGCGACCTGCACCTGGGCGTCACCGGTTTCGACCTGATGGAGGAGTCCGGCAGCCAGACCCAGGAGCTGCTCGCCCTGGGCTTCGGCCGCTCCCGCTTCCACTTCGCCGGCCCGGCCGACAGCGACTGGAAGCTGGCGGACCTCGACGGGCGCAAGATCGCCACGTCGTACCCGCGGCTGGTCCGCTCGTTCCTGTCCGGCAAGCGGATCGGCGCCGAGATCGTGAAGCTCGACGGCGCCGTCGAGATCTCCATCCAGCTCGGCCTGGCCGATGCGATCGCCGACGTCGTCTCGTCCGGCCGGACGCTGCGCCAGCACGGGCTGCAGGTCATCGGGGAGCCGATCGCGACGTCGCAGGCCACCCTGATCGAGCGCGAGAAGCGCCCGGACCGGGTCGAGAACAGCGAGACCACCGCCATCAAGCGGGTGTTCGCCGACCGGCTGCAGGGCGTCGTGCTCGCCCGCGAGTACCTGATGATGGACTTCGACTGCCCCGAGTCGCTGCTGCCCGACGTGGAGAAGGTCGCGCCCGGGCTGCAGGCGCCGACCGTGTCCCCGCTGCGCAAGGCCGGCTGGGTCGCGGTCCGCACCATGGTCCCGGCGAAGGACACCAACCGGGTGATGGACACGCTCGCCCGGATCGGCGCCACCGCGATCCTGACCTCGGAGATCCGCAGCTGCCGCGCGATGTCGGTGAACGGGCACGGCCACGGCTGAACCGCCGGCCGGCCGCGCCGGGCCGCCCGGCCGCCGGGCGGCTCAGCGCGCCCGGACGGTGAGCGCCTGCGCGATCCGGCCCACCTGGCCGTGCCCGTCGAACAGGGTCGCCGAGCAGGTGCCCAGCCCGTCCGGCCCGACGACGGTCGCCGCGTCGACGCCGATCCACTCGCCGGCCGGGGCGCGGTGCAGGTGCACGGTCAGCTCGGTGTTGACGAACAGCCACTCGCGCACGTCCAGCGGGGCCGCGAAGCCGTTCGCGCAGTCCGCGGCGACCATCAGCCGCTCCAGCGGGTCCGGCTGCTCGCCGTCGACCAGCGGCACCCGCATCCGGACCCAGCCGCGGCCCGGGCCGGGATCGGCGAGCCGGCTGCCGTCCAGCCACGACCACTCGACGGCGTCCAGGAAGCCGGGCAGCCAGCCGTCCGGCCGGTCCAGCCCGATCGAACCGGTGTCCGGACCGGGCATCGGTTCGACGGCGCCCTGCTCGACGGCGGCGGTGTCGCCCGCCGCGAGCCGCCACGCCCTGGCGCGCAGGACGTCCCGGTCGCCGGCCCGCATCGTCGCCGAGAGCAGCTCGATGGTGCGCCCGGGCCGCTCCACCTGAGCGGTCACCGTGACCGGCCCGGCGGGCACCGTGCCGAGCACCTCGACGGTGACGCGGGCGATCCGGCGGGGTGCGTCGTCGCGGGCCGGCAGCCTGCGCATGGCCCGGGTGAGCAGCGCCGACGGCGGGCCCATGTGCTGGGCGTCGGCGAACCAGGGGCCGGTGGTCGACCGCGTGGCATCGAACCCGGCTCCGGTCGGGTCGGTCGGGTCGGTCGGGTCGTCGGTCCGGCGGTAGAAGGCGTCCACGACGCTGATCATGCCTCGCCGGTCGGCGCCGCCGCGTCGCCGGGCCAGCCCGGGTAGGGCGGCGGGACCCCGCCCCAGGCCGGGCAGCGTTCCCGGTGGTCGCAGGTCCGGCAGGCCGGTCCCCGGTTCGGCCGGAAGTCCCCGCCGGGTGCGGCCCGCCCGATGGCCGTCCACAGGGCGTCGAGCAGCCGGCCGAACCGGCGCAGCTCGGCCTCGTCGGGCCGGTAGGTCAGCACGGTGCGGTCGGCCAGGTACAGCATCCGCAGCTCGTCCGGCATCCGGCCGCGGGCCAGCAGCACCGCGAGCGCGTAGAACTTCAGCTGGAACAGCACGGCGCCCTCGAAGCCGTCGCCGGGCGTCGAGCCGGTCTTGTAGTCGACCACCCGCAGCGAACCGTCCGGTCCCTCGTCGAGCCGGTCGAGGATGCCGCGCAGCGGGACCGGTCCGCCGGGGCCGGTCAGCTCGGTCTCGATCCGGTTCTCGACCGCGGTGACCGGGACCGCCGCCGGATCCTCCAGGGTGAAGTAGGCGTCCAGCAGCGCGGCCGCCGAGTCCAGCCAGTGCGCCTGCTCCTGCGGTCCCTCGAACAGGGTGGCCGTCTCCGGCCAGGCCGCGGCCAGCTCGTCCCAGCAGGGGCCGAGCAGCTCCCGCGCGACGCCCGGGGTGCGCTGCGCGGCGGGCCGGGCGAACAGGGCCTCCAGCACCGCGTGCACCAGCGTGCCGCGCACCTGCGCCCGGGTCGGCGGCTCGGGCAGCCGGTCCACCGCGCGGAACCGGTACAGCAGCGGGCAGCGGCGGAAGTCCGCCGCGCGGGACGGCGAGAGCGCCGGCGGGCGACGGGCGGTGACGGTCGGGCCGGGGCCGGGGGTGGGGTTGGAGGTGGCGGTGCTGCCCGGGCCCGCGCCGTCCCGCGGCGGGGGAGCGGGCGGCGGGACGGTCACCGGCGCAGGCTAACCCGGCCCACCGACGGTTCCGGCGGCCCGGGCCGACCCCCGGCTCCGGGGCGGCGGCCCGGCGTGGATAGCGTCGTCGCCCGTGCCCGACCCCGTTCCGACCGCCACCGCCCCCAGCACCCCCTCCGCCGGGCCCGAGTCCCAGCGCCGCCGCCGGGGCGGCCCGTTCGTCGCGGGCGACCGGGTCCAGCTGACCGACCCGAAGGGCAGGCACTACACGCTGGTGCTGGAGGAGGGCGGCGCGTACCACACGCACCGCGGCCAGATCGCGCACGACGACCTGATCGGCGCCCCCGAGGGCAGCCTGGTCCACTCCGCGGCGAACACCCCGTACCTGGCGCTGCGGCCGCGACTGGCCGACTACGTGCTGTCGATGCCGCGCGGCGCCCAGGTGATCTACCCGAAGGACTCCGCGCAGATCCTCATGTGGGGTGACGTGTTCCCCGGCGCGCGGGTACTGGAGGCCGGCGCCGGGTCCGGCGCGCTCACCTGCTCGCTGCTGCAGGCGGTCGGCCCGGCCGGGCGGGTGATCTCCTACGAGGTGCGCGACGACCACGCGCCGCACGCCGTGCAGAACGTCGAGACGTTCTTCGGGCACCGCCCGCCGCACTGGGACCTCACGGTGGGTGACATCCGTGAGCACCGGGGCGAGGTGGACCGCGTCGTGCTGGACATGCTCTCGCCGTGGGAGGTGCTCGACACGGTCCGCGACAGCCTCGTCCCCGGCGGCATCCTGGTCGGCTACGTGGCGACCACCACGCAGCTGTCCGTGCTGACGGAACGCTTGCGCGACATGCAGTGCTGGACCGAGCCGGAGGCGTGGGAGGCGATGGTCCGGCCGTGGCACGTGGTCGGTCTGGCGGTCCGCCCGGAGCACCGGATGATCGCCCACACCGCGTTCCTGGTGACCTCGCGCCGGCTCGCGGACGGTGTCACACCGCCCCGTCAGCAGCGCCGTCCGACGGGTCGCTGACACCTCCGTCCGGGGCAGCCGGTTAGCCCGTCAGGGGGTATTGCTCCGATGCGGCACGCCCGGCGTGGAACAAGAACTTCACAAAGTCCCATCCGTGTGGACGTGGCGGTGACGGGCGGGAAGCCGCAGAGTGACGTCATGGTGCCGACCGGCTGAGGCCCGGATCACCGGTTCGACGCACCGCCGCGGTACCCCCGCCCGGGTACCGTGGTTGAACGGAACACGGAGGGAGGCTGCCGTGAACCACCCCTACGACGACGGTCCCGGCAGGCATGATTTCCACGCTGGCCGCGACCTCGGCCCGGCCGAGGCCGCCGAGCAGATCCGTCATCTCGAGAACGAGATCGCGACGCTGCGCCAGCGGCTGAGCGAGACCCCCCGGCACGCCCGAGTGCTGGAACAGCGCCTTGCCGAGACCACGAGCAGGCTCTCCGCACTGAACGCACGCAACGAGAAGCTCACCGAGACCCTCAAGGAGGCCCGGGGGCAACTCGTGGCGCTCCGCGAGGAGGTCGACCGGCTGGCCCAGCCACCGTCCGGCTACGGCGTCTTCCTGGCCCGCTACGACGACGACACGGTGGACGTGTTCACCTCCGGTCGCCGGATGCGGGTCCCGGTCTCGCCTGCGGTCGAGGCGAGCGAGCTGCGCAGCGGCCAGTCGCTGCGGCTGAACGAGGCGCTCACGGTGGTCGAGGCGATGGGCTTCGAGCAGGTCGGTGACCTGTACTCGTTGCGCGAGATCGTCTCGAAGCCCGGCGCCGACGGATCGGCGGGCCGCGGCCTGGTGATCGGTCACTCCGACGAGGAGCGGGTGGTGTGGCTCGCCGCGCCGCTGTTCGACCTCGGCCAGGAGGAGGGCACCAGCCCGCTCAAGGCCGGGGATCACCTCATGGTCGACTCGCGGGCGGGCTACGCCTACGAGCGGGTCGCCAAGGCCGAGGTCGAGGACCTCGTGCTGGAGGAGGTCCCGGACATCTCCTACTCCGACATCGGTGGCCTGTCCCGGCAGATCGAGCAGATCCAGGACGCGGTGGAGCTGCCGTTCCTGCACACCGAGCTGTTCACCGAGTACGAGCTGCGGCCGCCGAAGGGCGTGCTGCTCTACGGCCCGCCCGGCTGCGGGAAGACGCTGATCGCGAAGGCGGTCGCCAACTCGCTGGCGAAGAAGATCGCCAAGCAGCGCGGCGACAACCCGGACGAGGGGCGTGCGTTCTTCCTCAACATCAAGGGCCCGGAGCTGCTCAACAAGTTCGTCGGCGAGACCGAGCGGCACATCCGGCTGATCTTCCAGCGGGCCCGGGAGAAGGCCAGTGCCGGCACCCCGGTGATCGTGTTCTTCGACGAGATGGACTCGATCTTCCGGACCCGCGGCTCGGGTGTGTCCTCCGACGTCGAGACGACCATCGTCCCCCAGCTCCTCGCCGAGATCGACGGCGTCGAGGGCCTGGAGAACGTGATCGTGATCGGCGCGTCGAACCGGGAGGACATGATCGACCCGGCGATCCTGCGGCCGGGCCGGCTCGACGTGAAGATCAAGATCGAGCGTCCGGACGCCGAGGGCGCGAAGGACATCTTCTCCAAGTACCTCACCGAGACGCTGCCCATCCACGCCGACGACGTCGCCGAGTTCGGCGGCAGCCGCAAGGCCTGCGTGGACGGGATGATCCAGCGGATCACCGAGCGGATGTACGACGAGTCCGAGGAGAACCGGTTCCTGGAGGTCACCTACGCCAACGGTGACAAGGAGACCCTCTACTTCAAGGACTTCAACTCCGGCGCGATGATCCAGAACATCGTCGACCGGGCGAAGAAGTCCGCGATCAAGTCGGTGCTCGAGTCCGGCCAGCCGGGCCTGCGGGTCCAGCACCTGCTGGACGCGATCGTCGACGAGTTCGCCGAGAACGAGGACCTCCCGAACACCACCAACCCGGACGACTGGGCCCGGATCTCGGGCAAGAAGGGCGAGCGGATCGTCTACATCCGCACCCTGGTCACCGGCAAGAACGAGTCCACCGGCCGCGCGATCGACACCGCGTCGAACACCGGCCAGTACCTGTAGCACCCCGCTCCACCCGACGGGCCCCGCCGCACTCCGCGGCGGGGCCCGTCGGCACGTCAGGGCAGCTCGAGGGCCAGCAGCCGGGAGCCGAGCGACTTGCCGTGGGTGTCGAGCTCGGTCGAGACGGTCACCCCGCCGCCGCGGATCCCGGTGCAGACGAACTGCAGGCAGGCGACGATCGGGAGCTCGTGGCGGGTCACCGCGCCGCCGACCCAGGGATCGAGGAAGGCGCGCACCCGCTCCGCGGTGAGCTCCGCGACCAGCAGCGGAAAGTCGGCGTCGTCGCGGGGGACGACGGTCAGCGTCGCGACGGTGCCCTTGTCCCCGGCCCGGCACCGGGCGATCTCATGCAGCCGCACGTCGGCCCTCCAGCAGCGTCACCCGCGGCTCGACCGCCGAGCGCGGGACCAGTGTCGACAGCACGCCGACGACCTCGTCGACCCGGGAGCGGAAGCCACCGCCACCGGCCGGACCGTTCGTGTAGAGCGACTCGACCTCGTGCGCGAGCGCGTCCAGCACGTCCCGGTCCGTGCCCCGCGCCGCGAGCCGCAGACGGCAGTCGCCGACGCCGCCGCGGACCTCGATCCGCGGGGCGGCGCCGAGCCCGCGGACCCGTTCGCCGACGATGTCGGCGGCCGACCCGGCTCCGGGCCGCGGCGTTCGGCCCGACGTAGGAGATCTCGGCCTCCACCCGGTGCCCGGCCCGGTAGCCGACGCTGACCTTCAGCTCGTCCGGCCGGGCCCGGCCGGCGGCGCCGTCGACCCGGACCCGGTCCGGACCCTCGTCGGTGACCCGGACCCCGCCCAGGTCCAGCACGACGTCCGGGGTCCGGTAGGCGGTCGGGTCGGTGACCTCGTAGAGCAGCTGCTGGCGGACGGTGTGCCGGTCCAGCCGGCCACCGGAGCCCGCCGGTTTGCCGAACACCGCGCTGCCGTCGGCCCGCACCTTGGCCCACGGGAAGCCGAGGTCGGCGGGCCGCTCGACGTCCGAGTGACCGGGATCGGCGAAGTAGCCGCCGGTCAGCTGGCCGGCGCACGCCAGCAGGTGCCCGACCAGGGTGCCCGCGGCGGCCGCCGGGACGTCGCCGGGCCGCCAGCCGAGACGGTGCGCGAGCGGGGCCAGGAACAGCGACGGATCGGCCACCCGCCCGGTCACGACGACCACGGCCGCGGTGTCCAGCGCGGGCAGCAGCGCGTCCGCCCCGAGGTAGGCGGTCGCCGACACGAGCGCGCCGTGTGCGGCGAGCGGCCTGCCGTCCTCCAGGGCCGGGAGTCCGGGTCGATCCGGTCCAGGACGTCGTCGCCGGTGACGACCGCGACCGGGGCGGTGGAGCTGAGGCGGTCGAGCAGCGACCGCACCACCCGTCCGGCGGCCGGCGGGTTCGCGGCACCCATGTTGGTCAGCACCCGCACCCCCCCTGGCCAGGGTCTCGGGCAGCAGCGGCGCCAGCCGCCGCTCCAGCCGTGGGTCGTAGCCGGCGGCGGGATCGGCCAGCCTGCGCTGCTGGCCGAGCGCGATGGTGCGCTCGGCCAGACACTCCAGCACCAGGTCCTGCAGCTCGCCGGTGCGGGCCAGCTCGACGGCCGGGTCGATCCGGTCACCGGCGAACCCGGCGCCGCAGCCGATCCGGGTGGTGGTGGCCATGCGGGGTCCCGGTGCGCGACTGCCAGGTGCACTCCAGCAGCCCGGCGAGCGGAGCCGCGGGCAGGAACTCCCGGTATCCCACGGCCGCCGAGCCTACGACGCACCGGAGCCCCGGTCCGCGTGGCGCGGACCGGGGCTCCCGGGGGGTGCGGTGGGACTCAGGCGGCCCGCAGGACGGCCTGGATCTCCAGCTCGACGGTGACCTTCTCGCTCACGACGACGCCGCCGCCGTCCATCGGCATCGCGATGTCGACGCCGAAGTCCGACCGGTTGATCGTGGTGGTGGCGGTGAAGCCGGCGCGGGTGCCGCCGTAGGCGTCCGGCCCGAAGCCGTTCACCTCGAGCGCCAGCTCGACCGGCTTGGTGACGCCCTTGATGGTGAGGTCGCCGTTGACGACGAGATCGTCGCCCTTGGCCACCACGCCGGTGGACGTGAAGGTCCAGGTCGGGTACTTCTCCACCTCGAAGAAGTCGGCCGACTTGATGTGGCCGTCCCGCTGCTCGTTGCCGGTGCTCAGGGAGGTCGCGTCGATGGTCGCGGTGACCGTGGAGTCCTCGATCGACTCGCCGGTGACGATCTCGCCGGTCAGCTGCTCGAAGCGGCCGCGGACCTTGCTGACCATCATGTGCCGCACGACGAACGACACGTCGCTGTGCACCGGGTCGATGTCCCACGTGCCTGCGACGTAGTTGGGGATGCTGGTCATGGGGAACGCCTCCGATGTGGTGGTGCTGCGAAACTTAGTTGAACTCTCACTTGTTGAGAGTGATACTAGGACCAACAAGATGAGCGCTCAACAATTCCGGAGGGTGACGTGGAGCACACGCGCTGGCTCGACGACGACGAGCAGCGGACCTGGCGGTCGTTCCTGGCCGCCCAGCGTCTGGTGCTGGACCGCGTCGAACGTCGCCTGCAGTCGAACGCGGGGATGCCGCAGGCGTACTACGAGATCCTGGTGCGGCTCTCCGAGGCGCCCGGGCGGACCCTGCGGATGAGCGTGCTCGCCGAGTCGGCGTGGTCCTCGCGCAGCCGGCTGTCGCACGCGGTGGCCCGGATGGAGGAGGCCGGCTGGGTGGTCCGCCGGTCCTGTCCCACCGACCGCCGCGGCCAGCTCGCCGAGCTGACCGACGAGGGATTCGAGGTGCTCCGCAACGCGGCGCCCGATCACGTCGAGAGCGTGCGGGAAGCTGTCTTCGACGGGCTCACCGCGGCGCAGCAGGCCGGGCTCCGGGAGGCCTGCGAGACCCTCGTCGAGTACCTGTCCGGAACCGGGCAGTGGCCGGTGACCCGTGACGCAGGACCGGACGGCCCCGGCTCGGCCCGGGCGTCCTAGGCTGGGCGCATGCCTCATTTCGACGTCGTCGTGCTCGGAGCCGGACCCGGTGGATACGTGGCGGCCATTCGTGCCGCCCAGCTCGGCCGCAGTGTGGCGGTGATCGAGGAGAAGTACTGGGGCGGCGTGTGCCTGAACGTCGGCTGCATCCCGTCCAAGGCGCTGCTGCGCAACGCCGAGATCGCGCACATCGTCACCAAGGAGCAGAAGACCTTCGGGCTCTCCGGCGACGTGACGCTGGACTTCGGCGCCGCCTTCGACCGCAGCCGCACCGTCGCGGACGGCCGGGTCAAGGGCGTGCACTTCCTGATGAAGAAGAACAAGATCACCGAGATCGACGGCTTCGGCCGGTTCACCGGGCCGGGCGAGATCGAGGTCGACCTCACGAAGGGCGGCTCGGAGACCGTCACCTACGACGACGTGATCATCGCCTCCGGCTCGACGGTCAAGCTGCTGCCGGGCACCGAGCTGTCCGAGCGCGTGGTGACCTACGAGGAGCAGATCCTCACCCGCGAGCTCCCGGAGAGCGTCGTCATCGCCGGCGCCGGCGCGATCGGTGTCGAGTTCGCCTACGTGCTGGCCAACTACGGCGTCGACGTCACCATCGTCGAGTACCTGGACCGGCTGCTCCCGCTGGAGGACGCCGACGTGTCCAAGGAGCTGCTCAAGCGCTACAAGAAGCTGGGCGTGACCGTCCGCACGTCGACCAAGGTGGAGTCGATCGCCGACGACGGCAAGGGCGTCACGGTCACCGTCTCGGACGCCAAGGGCACCCACGAGCTGCGCGCCGACAAGGTCGTGCAGGCCATCGGCTTCGCCCCCCGGGTGGACGGCTTCGGCCTCGACAAGCTGGGCGTGGAGCTGACCGAGCGCGGCGCGATCGCGATCGACGACCGGATGCGGACCAACGTCGAGCACGTCTACGCGATCGGCGACGTCACCGCGAAGCTGATGCTCGCGCACGTCGCCGAGGCCCAGGGCGTCGTCGCGGCCGAGACCCTGGCCGGGGCCGAGACCCAGGAGCTCGACTACAAGATGATGCCGCGGGCGACCTTCTGTTCGCCGCAGGTCGCCAGCTTCGGCTACACCCAGGCCGAGGCCGAGCAGCTGGCCGACGAGAAGGGCTGGAAGGTCAAGGTCGCCCAGTTCCCGTACACCGCGAACGGCAAGGCGCAGGGCATGGCCGAGCCGAACGGCTTCGTCAAACTGATCTCCGACGACACCCACGGCGAGCTGCTCGGCGGGCACATCATCGGTGCCGAGGCCACCGAGCTGCTGCCCGAGCTGACGCTGGCCCAGAAGTGGGACCTGACCGTCCACGAGATGGCCCGCAACGTGCACGCCCACCCGACCCTGTCGGAGGGCCTGCAGGAGGCGATCCACGGCCTGGCCGGCCACATGATCAACCTCTGACACCGCCGTCACGCGGCCGTCGGGCCCGTACCCCGCCCGGGGTGCGGGCCCGACGTGTGCGGTGCGGGGGTGCGGCCGGCGTCAGTCGGTGGGCCGGCCGGGCTCGCGCCCGGCGGAGTGCTCGCGGCGCGTCGACGGGCGCTGTACGTCGCGCTTCTTCTCCTGGCGCTCCGCGGCGAGGGCGGCCTCCACCGCGGCCTGCACGGCGGCGGTGTTCACGTCGGGATCGATCAGCCGGGCGGCGGCGAGCGAGCGGGCCGAGACCGAGATGCTGACCATGCGGGACTCCAGAGTGTTGCGTGGGGGACTGGCGGCGGGTGCCGGTGCGGACCGGGAGGTTCCACGCTGGGCCCTCCCCGTCGTGTCGTCGCGCGACCCGCCGGGTGTTAACCGATCCAGTGCCCGGTGTGGGTGATCTGCGTTACCCGTCGGTAAACGGGCAGGCGGGGACACTATCCGACGGCGTCGCCGAGCCATCTGCGGGTGACCACACGGCCGTCGGGCACCCAGGGGTAGGCCGGTGGGTCGAGCCGGGACCGCAGCTCGTCGAGCGTCCACCAGCCGCCCTCGGCGACCTCGGCGGGCTGGTGCACCACCGGACCGTCGCAGAACGCCTGGTAGGCGTGGATATGCGCGCGCAGCCCGTGCTCGCCGTCGGTGCTGCGCAGCGCGACGGCGGTGCTGGCGTGCCACAGCGACCGGGCGTAGACCTCGCCCCGCTCGGCGACGCCGGTCGGCCTGCCGTCGGCGTCGAGCACCGTCAGACGTTCGCGTGCGGGGTCGGTCACGCCCGCGATGATCGGACAGTGGCCGATGCCGCCGCGCGGCGGGGTCGCGCCGTGCCCGGTGACGGTTAGGCTCGGGTAATGCAGTCTCGCGCAGGGAGCCGGTCGTGACGGCGCGGCGGATCATGGGCACCGAGGTCGAGTACGGCATCGCGGTGCCCGGCGACCCGACCGCCAACCCGGTGGTGACCTCCACCCAGGTGGTGCTCGCCTACGCCGCGGCCGCGGACGTGCCGCGCAACCGGCGGGCCCGCTGGGACTACGAGGTCGAGTCGCCGCTGCGCGACGCCCGCGGCTTCGACCTGTCGTCGCCGTCGCTGGCGCCGCAGCTCGACACCGACCTCGACGACCTCGGTGCGGCCAACGTCATCCTGACCAACGGCGCCCGCTTCTACGTCGACCACGCGCATCCCGAGTTCTCCACCCCCGAGGTGCTGACCCCGCGCGACATCGTGATCTGGGACAAGGCCGGCGAGCGGATCATGCTGGAGGCCGCGAGCCGGGCGGCGACCGTGCCGGGCGCGCCCCGGATGCAGCTCTACAAGAACAACGTCGACGGCAAGGGTGCGAGCTACGGCTCGCACGAGAACTACCTGATGGCCCGCAGCACGACGTTCCCGTCGATCGTCACCGGGCTCACCCCGTTCTTCGTGTCCCGCCAGGTGGTCTGCGGCTCCGGCCGGGTCGGGCTGGGCCAGCAGGGCGACGATCCGGGCTACCAGCTGGCGCAGCGCGCGGATTACATCGAGGTCGAGGTCGGCCTGGAGACCACCCTCAAGCGCGGCATCATCAACACCCGCGACGAGCCGCACGCCGACGCCGACAAGTACCGCAGGCTGCACGTCATCATCGGCGACGCGAACCTCTCCGAGGTCGCCACCCTGCTCAAGGTCGGCACCACGGCACTGGTGCTCGACATGATCGAGCACGGCCGGTCGTTCGAGGACCTGCGGCTGGCCGAGCCGGTGAAGTCGGTCTCCCGGATCAGCCACGACCCCAGCCTGCGGCAGACCGTGCCGCTGGCCGACGGCCGGCAGCTGACCGGGCTGAACCTGCAGGAGGAGTATCTGACCCGGGCGGTCGCCCATCTGGAGCAGACCGTCGGGAACGACCGGGCCGGTTGGGACCCGGACACCCGTGAGGTCGTCGAGGAGTGGGAGTCGGTGCTCACGGACCTGGCCCGGGACCCGATGCTCACCGCGGACCGCCTGGACTGGACGGCGAAGCTCAAGCTGCTCGAGGCCTACCGCGAGCGGGACGGCCTGACCTGGGCGTCCGGTCGGCTCGGCATGGTGGACCTGCAGTACTCCGACGTCCGGCTGGCCAAGGGCCTGTACAACCGGCTGGTGACCCGGGGGTCGATGCGCAGGCTGGTCTCCGAGGAGCAGGTGATGGCGGCGATGACCGAGCCGCCGGAGGACACCCGCGCGTACTTCCGGGGTACCTGCATGAGCCGCTACCCGGTCGAGGTGGCCGCCGCGTCCTGGGACTCGGTGATCTTCGACCTGGGCCGCGAGTCGCTGGTGCGGATCCCGACGCTGGAGCCGCTGCGGGGCACCCGCAAGCACGTGGGGGAGCTGTTCGAGGCGGTGTCCAGCGCCGAGGAGCTGGTGGACAAGCTCACAGCCCACTGAATCGGCACTGAATCGGCACTGAATCGGCACCGGCCCGGCACCGGCCCGGCACCGGCGACCCGGCACCGCCCAACAGGCGATTTTGTCGGTGCCGATCGGTAGGGTGAGTACGTACCGGATGTGCTCCGGTGCGCTCCGGTGGTGGCCACCGGTCGCACCGGTCGGGTCCGGTGGGTCTCGAGTGACTCAGCGCGAGGAGGAGACGTCATGTCGCAGGAGCAGACGAAGCGCCAGGGCGGTGGCGACGGCGACGACGAGTCCGCCGAGGGTGCCTCCGGATCCGGGCAGGAGCGCCGCGAGAAGCTCGGCGAGGACGTGGACACCATCCTCGACGAGATCGACGACGTCCTGGAGGAGAACGCGGAGGACTTCGTCCGGTCCTACGTCCAGAAGGGCGGCGAGTGACCCGATCGCGCCGCGCCGGCTGACCGGCGTCGCGCGGGCGGCACGCCCGTTCCCGTACTACCGTCCCGGCCGGGTCCGCACCAGCGGGCCCGGCCGTGCCGGAGGCCCCGCCGCCCGGCGGCGCGTCCGGCGCACGCAGCTCGAACGAGAGGCACGTACCCGAAGATGGAGTTCCGGCCGTCGGTCACACCCGGGATCGTGCCCGGGCACCACACAGGTCAGCTCGGCACCTTCCTCACCGGATCCGAGTCGTTCACGGATTTCGTCGGGGCCACGGCACCGCACCTGCTGCCGGGCGCCGGGATCGCGGCCTCGCCGGCGCAGGGCGGGAACGCCGCCGACACGCTCGGCGTGCCGCACGGCACCACGATCATCGCCCTCACCTACTCCGGCGGCGTCGTCATCGCCGGTGACCGGCGGGCCACCAGCGGCAACATGATCGCCCAGCGCGACATCGAGAAGGTCTTCGTCACCGACGAGCACTCGGCCGTCGGCATCGCCGGCTCGGCCGGGATCGCCGTGGAGATGGTCCGGCTGTTCAGCGTCGACCTGGAGAACTACGAGAAGCTCGAGGGCGTGCCGCTCTCGCTGGACGGCAAGGCGAACCGGCTCGCCGGGATGGTCCGGCAGAACCTGGGCGCGGCGATGCAGGGCTTCGTCGTGGTCCCGCTGTTCGCCGGGTACGACACCGACATCGCCGATCCGGCCCGGGCGGGCCGCATCGTGACCTTCGACCCCACCGGCGGCCGGTACGACGAGAACCTGGGCTTCCACGCGGTCGGCTCCGGCTCGGTCTTCGCGAAGTCGTCGCTGAAGAAGCTGCACGACCCGGCCGCGGACCTCGCCGGCGCGGTCCGCACGGCGATCGAGGCGCTCTACGACGCGGCCGACGACGACACCGCCACCGGCGGGCCGGACGCCGTCCGCCGGATCTACCCGGTCGTCGTCGGGATCGACGCCGACGGAGCGGTCCGCCGCGGCGAGGACGAGATCGCCGCCGTCGTCGAGCAGGTGATCGCCGGGCGCCGGGAGCGTCCCGGCGGACCCTCCCGCTGACCGACGTCCGCCGCCGCCCGCACCGTACGAGCCACTGGAGCGCTCCCCATGACGATGCCGTTCTACTCCTCCGTCGACCAGCTGCTGCGCGACCGCTCGGAGCTCGCCCGCAAGGGCATCGCCCGCGGTCGCAGCGTGGTCGTGCTCACCTATGCCGGCGGCGTGCTGTTCGTCGCCGAGAACCGTGGCACCTCGCTGCGGAAGGTCTCCGAGATCTACGACCGGATCGGCTTCGCCGCGGTCGGCCGGTACAACGAGTTCGAGAACCTGCGCACCGGCGGCATCCGGATGGCCGACTACCGCGGCTTCACCTACGACCGGCGGGACGTGACCGGCCGGATGCTGGCGAACGCCTACGCCCAGGCCGTCGGCACCGCATTCGTCGAGCAGCAGAAGCCGTTCGAGGTCGAGCTGTGCGTCGCCGAGGTCGGCGAGCGCCCGGACGGCGACCAGCTGTACCGGATCACCTACGACGGCTCGATCACCGACGAGCCGCGGTTCGTGGTGATGGGCGGCCAGACCGAGCCGATCTCGACCAAGCTGAGCGAGACCTACGAGGCGGGCCTGGAGCTGGAGGCGGCGATCGCCGTCGCGCTCGGTGGTCTGCAGGTGCCGGGCGCCGATCCGGCGTCGGGCGGCAACGGCAGCAACGCCCAGCCCCGGGTGCTCGGGGCGGACGCGCTCGAGGTCGCGGTCCTCGACCGGACCCGGGCCCGCCGCACCTTCCGCCGGATCGACCGGGACGCGCTGGCCGGGCTGCTGCCCGCCGCCAACCGCGGGACCGCGGAGGCGGAGCCGGGTGTCGCCGGCGGTGACGACGCCGCGGCCGCCGAGGGCGCCCTGGACGACGGCGGCGACTCCTGACCCGGTTCTCCGCCACCACCGAGTCCGAGGCGGTCGTCACCGCGGACCGGATGGCGGTGTGGCGGGTGCTGACCGATCCGCGGCTGCTGCCGAAGCTCACCCCGCTGCTGAGCCGGATCGACGCCACCGAGGACGACGAGGGCACCTGGTGGCGCTGGCACATGGTGCAGCTCGCCGTCCTCGGCGTCGGCATCAAGCCGGTGTTCACCGAGCGGATGACCTTCACCGAGGGCAAGCGGATCGAGTTCACGCACGTCCCGCCGCCGGGTGTCACCGAGTGGGCGGGCGCGGAGGGCCACTACGCGCTCACCGACGCCGAGCCGGACGCCGACGGGACGCCCGCCACGCACCTGGAGATCGCCCTGACCCTGGACGTCGACCTGCCGCTGTCCCGGCTGGCGGCCCCGGTCGTGACCCGGACGATGCGCGCGACCATGGACATGACCGGCGACCGGTTCTCGGCGAACCTGCTGCGGCACCTGGATGCCCGGGAGCGCTGACCGCGCGGGCTCGGCGTTCGGCCGCCGGCCGCGAGCCGGGATCGGCCAGGAACCGGATGCGCTCGGTCGCCGGGTTGTGCCGGGTGTTCTGGAACGCGGCGATCCGCCACCGCTGCTGGACCGGATCCGGGTGCCGCTCGGCGAGCTGATGGCCGGGCTCACCGGGCCGGAGCGGGCCGGCGTCGCCCGGTACCTGGCGGTGGCCGAACGCGCGTTCCGCGAGGCACTCGACGAACCCGGTCCACCCCTGGAATGATTGAACGAGCAACTACGTTGGGGCGTGCATGAGCGACTACGTGTTCGGACTGGACACCTTCGGCGACGTTCCGACGGACGACGGGGGCGCGCTGCTCTCGCATCCCCGTGCCATCCGGCAGGTGGTCGACGAGGTGGTGCTGGCCGACGGGGCCGGCGTCGACGTCGTCGCCCTGGGGGAGCACCACCGCCCCGAGTACTCGATCTCCACCCCGGAGACGGTGCTCGCCGGGATCGCCACCCGCACCTCCCGGATCCGGCTGTCCTCCGGTGTGACGGTGCTGAGCTCCGACGACCCGGTGCGGGTCTACCAGCGGTTCGCCACCCTGGACGCGCTCTCCGACGGCCGGGCCGAGGTGATCGTCGGTCGCGGCTCGTTCACCGAGTCGTTCCCGCTGTTCGGCTACGACATGGGCGACTACGAGGTGCTGTTCGACGAGAAGCTGGACCTGTTCGTCACGCTCCTCGACGAGAAGCCGGTCAGCTGGCAGGGCAGCACCCGGGCCGCGCTGGACGGCGTCGAGGTGTTCCCGAGGGCGGGCCGGCGGATCCCGGTCTGGGTCGGCGTCGGCGGCTCCCCGGAGTCGGTCGTCCGCACCGCCCACCACGACCTCGGTCTCATGCTCGCCATCATCGGCGGCCCGCCCCAGCGGTTCGCCGCCTACGTCGACCTCTACCACCGGGCCGTCGAGCAGTTCGGGAACCAGCCGCACCCGGTCGGGATGCACGCGCCGGGCTTCATCGCCGACACCGACGAGGAGGCCCGGGAGATCTTCTACGCGCCGTACAAGGCGCAGATGGACCTGATCGGCGCCCAGCGCGGCTGGCCGCCGATGGAACGGTCGCGGTTCGACGCCGAGATCGAGCAGGGTGCGCTGCACGTGGGCTCCCCGGAGACGGTCGCCCGCAAGATCGCCGACTCGGTGCGCGCGGTCGGTGCCCGGCGCTTCGACCTGATCTACACCGTCGGGCCGCAGCCGGTGTCGGCGCGGCTCAAGGCGGTCGAGCTCTACGGGACCCGGGTCATCCCGATGGTGCGGGAGCTGCTGGCCTGATCCCCGGTGCCGCGCGGTCCGTCCCGGGCCCGGGTCCCGGGTCCGGGGCGGCGGCGACCGCGCGCCCGGCGGCGGCCCGCAGCGCCGCGCCGAGCGCGCGTAACGGCGGCAGCGCGGCGTCCTGCTCGCGGGTCGCCAGCACCAGCGACCGCCCGATCGCCGGGGTGCAGGACAGGAACCGCACCCCGTCCGGCGGTGGGGTGACCGCCACCCCGGGCACCACGGCGACCGCCACCCCGGCCCGCACCAGGGCGAGCTGGGTGGCGAAGTCGGCGAACAGGTAGCGGATCTCGGGCTCGACGTCGTTCGCCCGCAGCAGCTGCACCAGCGCCTCGTACGGCTCGGTGCCGGCCGGGCTGGATGCCCACACCTCACCGGCCAGCTCACCCAGCGGGGCCGGGTCGCACTCGGCGACCCGGTGCCCCTCCGGGACGGCGAGCAGCACCGGCTCGGTGACCAGCGTCGTCACCCGGACCCCCGGCGGCAGCCGGGCCGGCCGGTGCGTCCAGCTCTCCAGGAGCACGGCGTCGAGATCGCGGGAGCGCAGCGCGGGCAGCAGATCGACCACCTCGCCGTCGTGCACGGTGGGCACCAGCCGGGGATGCTCGGCCGCCAGCGCGCCCAGCACCTCGGGGAACAGCGCCCGCAGCGCGGAGGCGACCGAGCCGATCCGCAGCGGCCCGGCCACCTCGTCCTGCAGTGCGGCCAGGTCGCGCTCGGCGTCGGCGACGGCCCCGGCGATCGCCGCGGCGTGCCCGGCGAGGACGTGCCCGGCCGCGGTCAGCCGGATGCCGCGGCCGTCCGGTTCGACCAGCCGGGTGCCCGCCTCGCGTTCGAGCCTGCGCAGCTGCTGGGTGACGGCCGGGCCGGTGATGTGCAGCGCGGCCGCTGCCCCGCCGACCGAACCGTGCTCGGCGACGGCGGCGAACACCCGCAATCGGTCCCAGATAATCACGTAGCCACTCTAACCAGTGCACCACACAAACAGTCATTAGCGCTTCCGGGTCTTGCTGGGGACGCTGGATCACGTGACCGCTCCCGCCGCTTCCCGCACCTCCCCGCCCACGCCGACCGACCCGCGGACCATCGGCGCGCTGCTCGCCGGGGCCGCGGTGCTCGCGTGGACCGGGATCCTGGTCACGCTGACCGGGGCCGACCCGGCGACCGCGTCGTTCTGGCGGTGCGTGCTCGCGCTGGTGGTGCTGGTGCCGTGGGCGCTGGCCGAGTACCGCAGGCACGGCCCGGTGACGGTCGCCGCGGCCGGCTGGGCGCTGCTGTCCGGGGTGCTGCTGGGGGCCGACTTCCTGCTGTGGACCCGGGCGGTGCTCGACGCCGGGTCCGGGATCGCCAACGTCGTGCTCAACGTGCAGGTGCTGGCGCTGCCGCTGATCGCCTTCCTGGTCGCTGGGGAGCGGATGGCGCGCACCCAGCTGCTCCCCGCGCCGGTGCTGCTCGGCGGGATCCTGCTGGCCGGCGGGGTGCTCGGCGCCGGGGCGGGCGGACCGGCCCCGGTCCGCGGTGCGGTGCTCGGCACGCTCGCCGGGATCGCCTACGCCGGGTTCCTGTACCTGAACCGCCAGGTGTCCCGCCGGAACCCGCGGCACCTGGTCACCCCGGTCGCGCTGGCCACCGTCGGTGCGGCGGTGACCTGCGGGCTCGTGGGTGTCGGGGGCGCCGGGATCGCGTTCGACCTGCCCGCCGCGAGCTGGGCCTGGCTGATCCTGCTGGCGCTGGCCGGGCAGGTGGTGGCCTGGGTGCTGATCGGGCGGGGGACCGCCGGGATGGCGTCGGGCACGGCTGGGGCGCTGCTGCTGGTGCACCCGGTGCTGTCGGTGCTGCTGGGCATGCTGGTGCTCGACGAGCGCCCGACCGCCTGGCAGCTCGCCGGCTGTGCGCTGGTGGTGGTCACGGTCGCCGCGGTGGCCCGACCGGCGCGACCGGTCGGAACGGCCCGATCGGTCCGATCTGCCCGGCCGCGGGCCACGCGTACCGCGATCCCGGCCTCGTCGGGCTGACCGGCCGGCTCACAGCTCGATGCGCTGCTCCCCGGTGTAGACGTTGCCGGTGTCGCCGCGCAGGAACCCGACCAGGGTCACGCCGGCCTCGTCGGCCAGCTCGACGGCCAGCGACGACGGTGCGGACACCGCGGCCAGCACGGGCACCCCGGCCATCACGGCCTTCTGGACCAGCTCGAACGACGCCCGCCCGGAGACCATCAGCACGGTCCCCGCGGCGGGCACCCGGCCGTCCATCAGCATCCGGCCGAGCACCTTGTCGACCGCATTGTGCCGGCCCACGTCCTCCCGGGCCACCAGCAGCTCGCCGGTGGCGTCGAACAGCGCGGCGGCGTGCAGCCCGCCGGTGGAGCCGAACACCTTCTGCCGCTCGCGCAGCCGGTCCGGCAGCTCCAGCAGTACGGTGCGGGGGAGCCGCAGCGGATCGGCGGCGGGCGAGTAGCGGGACTTGAGCTTCACCGCGTCCAGCGAGGCCTTGCCGCACACCCCGCACGACGACGTCGTGTAGAAGTTCCGTTCGAGCGACACGTCCGGCGGTTCGACGCCGGGTGCCAGACCGACGTCGAGCACGTTGTAGGTGTTGCGGCCCTGCTCGTCGAGCGAGTCGCAGTAGCGTGCCGTCGACAGGTCGTCGCCGGACCCGATCACGCCCTCGGTGAGCAGGAAGCCGTGCGCGAGCTCGACGTCGTGGCCGGGGGTCCGCATGGTGACCGTCAGCGGCGAGCCGTCCACCCGGATCTCCAGCGGCTCCTCGGCCACCAGCGTGTCCGGGCGCCGGCGGGTGGTGCCGTCGGCGTTGAGCCGCAGTACCGGGCGCCGGACCGTCAACCGTCCCATCTCGTCCTCTCCCTCCGGTCGCGACGGGTCGGGCGGATCGGGTCGCGGCCGGACCCCCAGGGTAGGAGCCCGGCCGTAGGATCGCCCGCGTGCGTGGCTACGGGGGGCGCCGGACGGCGGCCGGGATCGTCCTCGCCGGTGGCCGGTCCTCGCGGATGGGTGTGCCGAAGGCCGATCTCGACTGGCACGGTGCGGCGCTGCTGACCCGGACCGTCGCCGTGCTGTCGCGGGCGGTCGACGGCCCGCTGGTGGTGGTGCGTGCGGCCGGGCAGCCACTGCCGGAGCTGCCCGGCGGCACCGAAGTGCTCGACGACCCGGTGCCGAACCTGGGGCCGCTCCCGGCGATCGGGACCGGGCTGGCCGCCGTCGCGAACCGGGTGGACGTCGCGTTCGTCGCCTCCACCGATCTGCCGCTGCTGCATCCGGCGTTCGCCGCGCGCATGCTGGACCGGCTGGCCGGGCACGACGTCGCGCTGCCGGTCGCACACGGCCACCACCAGCCGCTCGCGGCCGGCTACCGGGCCGCGCTGGCCCCGGTGATCGCGGAGCTGACCGACGCCGGTGAGGGGCGGCCGCCGTCGCTGTTCGCCCGGGTCGGCGTGTGCCGGATCGACGAGGCGTCGCTGCGGTCCGACCCCGTGCTGGCCCGGCTCGATCCGGGGCTGGACTCGCTGGTCAACGTCAACACCGCGGAGGAGTACGCCGCCGCGCTGCGCCGGCCGGCGCCTGCGGTGAAACTGCACGGTGCCGGCGGCACGACGGCGGCCCGGGCGGCGACGGCGGGTGGTCTCGGCGGGCCGGTCGTCGCGGTGGGGGAGACGGTGGCCCCGGCCGGGCCGCTGCCGGCCTGGTTCCCGCTCGTCACCGGCGACGAGCTGCGCATCGGATGACGGTGCGCCCGGGCCGGCGGCCCCGGGTGCCCCGTGATCCGGCGGCTCAGGTCGGGTCCGCGTCGCCGCCGGGGATCCGGAGCACGGCCCGCAGGAACCCGGCCAGCGCGTGCCCGACGTGGTCGGCGACCGGTTCCCGGGGATCGAAGCCCCACCACAGCAGCGTGCCCTGCCAGTAGGTCGCGAGCATCCCGCCGATCCCCGGCGGGGCGCCGGACGTGCCGGCCAGGCAGCCGTCGAGCACCCGGGTGAGCGTGCCGCGCCAGACCGCGCCCCGGGCCCTCACCTCGGGATCGAGCAGGTCCTCGCGCAGGACCAGCAGGGCGTCGGCGTAGCTGTCGATCCCGCCGTACTGCTCCGACAGCCCGGACAGGAAGGCGATCGCGCCGTCCGGGGTCGGCTCGGCCGCGTCGCCGAGCTCGGCGGTGCGGTGCTCCAGCCGGTCCCAGGCGTGCAGCAGCGCCCGGCGCAGCAGGCCGGCCTTGGTTCCGAATCGTTGCACCAGGGTGGCCGGCGCCAGCCCGGCCGCCCCGGCCAGGGCGGCGAAGGTGAGCGCCTGCGGGCCGCGCACGTGCAGGAGGCCCAGCGCGTGGTCGAGGACCTCGGTATCGGACATCAGCTTGTGGCGGGGCATGGCGTCATCGTATATATAAACGAGTATTCGGTTATGAAGGAGGGCGCATGACACTCGCCGGGCGGGTCGCGCTGGTCGCCGGGGCGACCCGCGGAGCGGGGCGCGGGATCGCGGTCGAGCTGGGGGCGGCGGGGGCCACGGTGTACTGCACCGGCCGGACCACCCGCGCGCAGCCGTCCGAGTACGGCAGGCCGGAGACGATCGAGGACACCGCCGACCTGGTCACCGCGGCCGGGGGCACCGGGATCGCGGTCCCCACCGACCATCTCGACCCGGCTGCGGTGGCCGCGCTGGTGGATCGCGTCGAACGCGACCACGGGCGGCTCGACGTGCTGGTCAACGACATCTGGGGCGGTGAGCTGATGGTGGAGTGGGACGTCCCGGTCTGGCAGCACGACCTCGCGAACGGCCTGCGGACGCTGCGCCTGGCGATCGAGACCCACCTGGTGACCGCGCACCACGCCCTGCGGCTGCTGTCGCGCACCCCGGGCGGGCTGGTCGTCGAGGTCACCGACGGCACGGCCGACTACAACGCGCAGAACTACCGGCTCAACGTCTACTACGACCTGGCCAAGGTCGCCCCGATCCGGCTGGCCCGCTCCTGGGCGCACGAGCTGCGCGGGTACGGCGGCACGGCCGTCGCCGTCACCCCGGGGTGGCTGCGGTCGGAGATCATGCTGGAGCACTTCGGCGTCACCGAGGACACCTGGCGGGACGCCCTGGAGCGGGAGCCGCACTTCGCGATCTCGGAGACGCCGCGGTTCGCCGGCCGGGGGATCGCGGCCCTGGCCGCGGATCCGGACCGGCACCGGTGGAACGGGCGGTCCACGTCGTCCGGTGAGCTCGGGCGCGAGTACGGCGTGGACGACCTGGACGGGTCCCGGCCGGACGCGTGGCGGTACGTGGTGCAGGTGCAGGACGCGGGGCTGCCCGCGGACACCACCGGGTACCGGTGAGCGCGGTCCGCCCCGGTCGCGGCGCCTCAGCACCGGCCGGGCGGCGAGCGCCGCGGCCGCGAGCACCGCCACCCCCGCGCAGAACCCGATGCCCGCGGTCCGCAGGTCCCACACCTGGCTCGCCGCGCCCAGCCCGATGATCGGCGCCGAGATCGCGACGTGGAGCACCACGAAGTAGGCCGACGTCACCCCGGCCCGCTGCCGGGGGGCCACCCGGGCGCGTACATCGGGATCGGCATCGTGATCCCGATCATGACCATGGCGAAGGTGGTCGCGAGCCCCCGCGAACGCGGCGGACGGTCTCGGGCGGACGATGGTCGGGGCCTTCCGGGGACGTGGGGTTGCAGGATGCAGCGGGCATGATCCTCGTCCGGTTCCGCCGTCGCCGCCCGGCGGCCCGCCCGGCCGCATCCGGAACGCTCCGTCAGCGTGGCGAACGACGCCCACCGGCCGGGCCGGTCAGGGCCTGCGGCGCAGCACGTGCAGGTCCACCCCGTCCGGCAGCGGCCGGGTCCGCACGATCCACCGGTCCTTGTTCTCCGCCAGCCAGCGGGGCGTCTCCGGCCGCCCGGGATCGGTCAGCCACACCGCGGCCCGCCTGCTGGTCACCCGGGGCAGCAGCGCGGTGAGCGCCGCCGCGGCGGCCGCGCCGTAGAGCACGTCGGAGGCGAGCACCAGGTCCCAGCGGGTGGCGTCGAGTACCGGGTCCCGGCCGTCGAACGAGGCGGCGGCGGTCTCCACCCGCAGCCCGGACCGGCGCGCGTTCGCGGCGGCCCAGGCGACCGCCGCGGGTGACCGGTCGGTCGCGACCACCGGCACCGCGCCGGCCCGGGCGGCGACCAGCGACGGCAGCCCGAGGCCGCAGCCCAGCTCCAGCACCCGGCGTCCGGCCAGCCGGGACGGGCCGGCCCGGTCGACGGTCGTCGCGAGTGCCACGGCGGAGGGCCACAGCCGGGCCCAGTGCGGCGGGTGCAGCTCCTCGACGCCCTCGGCGACGGTGACGGCGTCGAACCCGACCGCGTCCGGGTCGGCCGGGCGGAGCAGGGTCAGCGGCCCGCGGGGGAGCGCGATCCGCTCCAGCACGCCCGGCCCGGTCGGTCCCTGCAGCCCGGGCGACGGTGATGTGCCCTCAGAGCCCGGCACGGTGCGTCCAGCGACCCCCGACCAGCGTCCCGGCGACCGGCATCGCCCGCAGCGTCGCCGGGTCGCACGAGGTCGGGTCCGCGTCGGTGAGCACGAGATCGGCGCGAGCGCCCTCGGTCACGGCCGCGACCGAACCGGGCACCACCCCGAAGGACGCGCCGAGCGCGGTGGCACGGCCGATCTCCTGCTCGGGATGCCAGCTGTCCCGCCCGTCGGCCGACCGGTGCACCGCCGCGGCCAGCGCGACCCACGGGTCGAGCGGGGCGACCGGGGCGTCCGAGCCGAGCGCCAGCCGGGCGCCCGCCCGGTGCAGCGAGGCGAACGCGAACGCCCGCCCGGTGCGGCCGGCCCACAGCCGGTCGGCGACGTCCCGGTCGTCCAGCGCGTGCTCCGGCTGCACGCTGGCGACCAGGCCGAGCGCGGCGAACCGGGGCACGTCGTCGTCGGTGAGCAGCTGGGCGTGCTCGATCCGGCCGCGCGCACCGGTGCCCGCGAACGCGTCCAGCACCAGGGTGTTCGCGTGGTCCCCGATTGCGTGCAGGGCGGCGGTGAGACCCGCCGCGTGCGCCCGGGACAGCAGGGGGAGCAGTTCCTCGGGGGGCACGACCAGCAGGCCGCACGGATGGTCGAGGACCACCCCGGGCGGCGCCGGATAGGGGTCGTAGCAGTAGGCGGTGCGCGTGTTCAGCGACCCGTCGGTGATCACCTTCAGCGGTCCGGCGGTCAGCAGCCCGCCGGTGCCGTCGACGACGTCGCCGGAGCGCAGACCGGTCGCGATCATCGCGTCCAGCCGGTCCGGCCAGACCGACGCCTCGACCCGCAGCCCGGTCACGCCGGCGTCGATCCGCCGCTGCCAGTCCGGCAGCGACCAGGGGGCCTCGAAGTCCACGACGCCGACCACCCCGCGGGCCGACGCCGCCCGCGCGGCCTCGGCGACGAAGCCATCGAGCACGTCGGCCGCCACGTCCTGCAGCGCGACGGTGACCTCGAAGAACTCGGACTCGCGGATCCGGCCGGTCGGATGGCCGGGATGCCCGAACCGGGCCGCCGCGGCGCCGTTGAGCCAGCCCTGGTGCAGGTCGCCGGAGACCAGCACGACCGGGACATCACCCGCCGCGGTCCGGGACACGGCGTCGAGCAGCGAGCGGTGCGCCTCGTCGGGCCACAGCGCGTCCCGGAAGCCGAAGCCGACCAGGACCTCGCCGGGCGCCGGCGGGTCCGTGGCGATCCGGTCGGCGACCAGCGCGGCGCACCGGGCGGCCGACCGGGCCCCGGACAGGTCGAGCCGGCGCCGGGCCAGCGACCACTGCGCCATGTGCACGTGGTGGTCCCACAGCCCGGGCAGCAGCGAGCGGCCGTCGCACTCGACGGTCTCGATCCGGGTGCCGGCCGGTTCGAGCCCGCGCCCGACCGCAGCCACCCGGTGCCCGGACAGCAGCACGTCCACCGGCTCGCCGAGGCCGTCGCAACCGGGCAGCAGCGGGCGGACCGACCGCAGCAGCAACGGCGTCATCCCTGGTAGGGGCGGTCGCGGCCGGTCCAGCGGTCCTCGTCGCGCCGGTAGACCGGGATGGGCCGCTCGGCGACCCGGAACGTGTAGCGGCCGGCCTCCTCGACCACCTCGCCGTCGGTCGCCAGCATGCTCGGCTCGAGCAGCTCCACGTCCAGGCGCGGCACCTCGCGCTGGTGGTAGACCCGGCTGTGGCCGAGCGCGCCCAGGATCAGCGCCAGCACCACCCGCAGCCGGGAGAACCGCACGTCGGCGCGCAGCCAGCGGATGTCCAGCAGGCCCGAGTCCAGCGTCGGCCGCCAGGCCGGCACGGCACCGCGCGGGTGGTAGGGGCCGTTGCCGACGAACAGGAACCACACCTTGTACCAGCGGTCGTCGATCTTGACGCTGATCTTCTCCGAGCGCCGCAGCACCGTGATCAGTGCCGCCGCGAAGGCCGGCCACTTGCCGTAGCGCGGCTGCCACTGCTCGCGCAGCCGCACCAGCTCCGGGTAGGAGCCGATCGAGGCGGTGTTGATGAAGTAGCGGGTGCGGGTGACCGAGGCGTCCTCCGGATCGTCCAGCCGCCCCGGGTGCGCCTCGACGAGTGCCAGGTCGACGGCGACCGCCTCACCGGCCTGGGTCGCGTCCACCGCCTCCTGGGTGTCGTAGACGCCGACGTCACGGGCGAAGTGGTTCAGCGTGCCGCCCGGGACGACGACCAGCGGCAGCCCGTACCGGTCGGCCACCGCCGCGGCGGTCGCCACCGTGCCGTCCCCGCCGGCCACGCCGACCGCGCGCACCCACTGCCCGCGCTGCGCGATCGCGTCCTCCAGCATGTCCTCGACCTTCAGCCCGTCACCGACGACGAGATGGTGCGCGGCGGGCAGCCGCTGCCGGACCTCGTCGGAGACGTCGTGGTCGGGCGGCCCGGAGAACGGGTTGGACACGATGACCAGGCCGTCGCCGTGCGGCAGCACCGGCACCGTGTCGATCGGCCGGGCCCGCGCCTCGTCGCTCGGCCGGACCGGCCACCAGCGGCGGGTCAGCTGCGCGACGCCGGTCCCGACGGCGGCGCCGGCCAGCACGTCGGAGGTCCAGTGCACCCCGACGTGCACCCGCGACCAGCCGACCAGCGCGGCCAGCGGCACCACCACCGGCGCGGCCCGCCGGTGCTCCAGCACCACCGCGGTGGCGAACGCGGCGGCCGACGCCGCGTGCCCGGACGGGAACGACGACGACGACGGCGGGTCGCTCACCGTCCGGTACACCGGGAGCCCGGCCGCGGCCGGCCGGCGCCGGGGCAGCAGCGGCTTGAGGACCGCGTTCGCGGTGAGGCTGGTCAGCGCGATCGACGCGACGCCGCGCAGCGCCGCCTTGCGGCTCGCCCCGCGCCGCGCCGCCAGGATGCCGGCGACGGCGAACCACAGCAGGCTGTGATCGGCCGACCGGGTGAGACGGCGCAGCGTGGTGTCCACCCGGCTCGGCGGGCGGCTCGCGATGAAATCGGTGATGCCCTGGTCGACCTGCGAGACCGTCGCGATACCCCCGTCCACCCGGCGGGACCGACGTGCGACGCGCTCGAACCATCCGCTCACAACACTGACAGTAGAGGGGGTCGGGCGCCTACCCTGAAGGGCATGCAGCGTCGGATCTTCGGGATCGAGACGGAGTTCGGTGTCACGTGCACCTTCCACGGGCAGCGCCGTCTGTCCCCGGACGAGGTGGCCCGCTACCTGTTCCGGCGGGTCGTGTCGTGGGGCCGTTCCTCCAACGTCTTCCTCCGCAACGGTGCCCGTCTCTACCTCGACGTCGGTTCCCATCCCGAGTACGCCACCGCCGAGTGCGACTCGCTGACCCAGCTCGTCGCGCACGACAAGGCGGGCGAACGCATCCTCGAGGACCTCCTGGTCGACGCCGAGCGCCGGCTGGTCGACGAGGGCATCGGCGGTGACATCTACCTGTTCAAGAACAACACCGACTCGGCCGGCAACTCCTACGGCTGCCACGAGAACTACCTGGTCGCCCGGCAGGGCGAGTTCTCCCGGATCGCCGACGTGCTGCTGCCGTTCCTGGTCACCCGGCAGCTGATCTGCGGCGCCGGGAAGGTGCTGCAGACCCCGCGCGGCGCGGTGTACTGCCTGTCCCAGCGGGCCGAGCACATCTGGGAGGGCGTCTCCTCGGCGACCACCCGGTCCCGCCCGATCATCAACACCCGCGACGAGCCGCACGCCGACGCCGAGCGCTACCGCAGGCTGCACGTCATCGTCGGCGACTCGAACATGTCCGAGGTCACGACCCTGCTCAAGGTGGGTTCGGCGACCCTGGTGCTGGAGATGATCGAGGCGGGCGTCCAGTTCCGGGACTTCACCCTGGACAACCCGATCCGGGCGATCCGGGAGATCAGCCACGATCTGACCGGCCGCCGCCCGGTCCGGATGGCCGGCGGCCGGGAGGCCAGCGCGCTGGACATCCAGCGCGAGTACCACGCCCGCGCCGTCGAGTACCTGCAGAGCCGCGGGCACGAGGACAAGGTGATGGAGCGGGTCGTCGAGCTCTGGGGCCGCACACTGGACGCGGTCGAGCAGCAGGACCTCTCGCTGATCGACCGCGAGATCGACTGGGCGATCAAGCACCGGCTGGTCGAGCGGTACCGCAACAAGCACGACATGGAGCTGTCCAGCGCCCGGATCGCCCAGCTCGACCTGGCCTACCACGACGTGCGGCGCGGCCGCGGGCTGTTCGACATGCTCCAGCGCAAGGACCTGGTGGACCGGGTGACCGACGACGGCGAGATCGAGGCCGCCAAGGACACCCCGCCGCAGTCCACCCGGGCCAAGCTGCGCGGCGACTTCATCGCCGCCGCCCAGGCCGCCGGCCGCGACTTCACCGTCGACTGGGTGCACCTGAAACTGAACGACCAGGCCCAGCGGACCGTGCTGTGCAAGGACCCGTTCCGGGCCGTCGACGAGCGGGTGGACCGGCTGATCGCCTCGCTGTAGCCGCGCTGCGGGTGGCCGCCGCGGCGGCCACCCGCAGCAGGGTTCAGGACTGGATGCTGTCCGGCTGCGCGACCCGCCCGAAGCGGGACTCCGACGGATCGGCGAACACGTGCAGGCCGAACCGGCGGGACAGCTCCCGGCAGACGGCCACGCCGCGCACCGAGTTGCCGTGCCGGTCCAGCCCGGGGGAGTAGACGCCCAGGCCGAAGTACCGCGGCAGGGTCCCCATGATCCCGCCGGACACCCCGCTCTTCGCCGGGATGCCGACGTCGTGCGCCCACTCGCCGGCGGCGTCGTACATGCCGCACATGCTCATCACGCTGATCACCGTGCGCAGGTGCTCGCGGTGCAGCGCCGTCTCGCCGGTCAGCGGGTTGACGCCGCCGTTGGCCAGGGTCGCCGCCATCACCGACAGCTCCGGCGTGGTGACCGTGATCGAGCAGGCCGACAGGTAGACGAACAGGTTGTCGTCGATGTCGCCGTGCAGCATGCCGAGGCTGCGCATCAGGTACGACAGGCCCAGGTTGCGGTCGTTGGAGACCAGCTGCTCGTCCAGGATCTGCTGGTCGACGGCCAGCTCCGGGTTGCCCGTGTAGGCCCGGTAGCGCTCCAGCAGCCGGGCGACGCGCTCCTCCTTCGACGACCCCTCGACCAGGTTCGCCGCGACCAGCGCGCCCGCGTTGATCATGGGGTTGAACGGGCGGTTGTGCACGTCGTCGAAGGTGATGGAGTTGAACGGGTCCCCGGAGGGCTCCACGCCGACGGCGTCCAGGGTGGCGTCCAGCCCGTTGTCCTCCAGGGCGAGCCCGTAGGTGAACACCTTGGAGATCGAGTGCAGCGGGAACCGGATGTCGCAGTCACCGACCCGCCACTGGGTGCCGTCGATGTTGGTCCCGGCGAGCCCGAACTCGTCGGCGCGGGCCTCCATCTCGGCCGGGTAGTAGCTGACGACCTCCTCGCCGGGCAGCAGGCTCCCCCGGCCCGCGGTGCAGGTGTTGCGCAGGTCCTCGAGCTGCTCCTGGACCAGCTCGCGTTCCTTCTGGGCGACCATGTCGTCCCTCCCCGTCGACGATGTGGACCACCGCAACGTAGAGGTCCGGCGGCCGGCTCGCGCTACAGCCCCTCCGGCAGCCAGCCGTCCCCGGACGGGTACATCTCGGTGGCGTCGTCCCGACGGCCCGGTCGCACGATCCGGCCCAGCCGGGACTCCGACGGATCGGCGAACACGTGCAGCCCGAACCGGTCCGACAGCGCCCGGCACACCGCGACCCCGCGGGCGGAGTTGCCGTGCCGGTCCAGGCCGGGGGAGTGCACGCCGACCCCGATGGCGTCCGGGATGACGGCCAGGATCGCACCGGACACGCTGGACTTGGCCGGGATGCCGACGTCGTAGTGCCACTGCCCGGCGGCGTCGTACATGCCGCACATGCTCATCACGCTGAGCACGTCGCGGGTGTAGGTGCGAGGCAGCGCCGGGACGCCGGTGAACGGGTTGGCGCCGCCGCGGGCGATGGTGGCGGCCATCGTCGAGAGCTCGACGCTGCTGACGCACACCGAGCAGGCCGCCAGGTACACGTAGAGGTTGTCCTCGATGTTGCCGTGCAGCATGCCGAGGCTGCGCATGAGGTAGGACAGCGAGACGTTGCGGTCGTTGGAGACGAGCTGCTCGGCGAGGATGTCCTCGTCCACGGTGAGATCGGGGTTCCCGGCGTAGATCCGCAGCCGGGTGAGCAGCCGCTCGACCTTCTCCTCCTTGGTCGAGCCGTGCACGAGGTTCACCGCGACCAGCGCCCCGGCGTTGATCATGGGGTTGAACGGGCGGTTGTTGACCTCGTCGAAGCTGATCGAGTTGAACGGGTCGCCGGAGGGCTCCACGCCGACCCGGAGCATGACCTCCTCGCGGCCGTTGTCCTCCAGGGCGAGGCCGTAGGTGAACACCTTCGAGATGGAGTGCAGCGGGAACCGGACGTCGGCGTCGCCGACCTGCCACTGGGTGCCGTCGACGTCGGTGGCGGCGATGCCGAACACGTCGGCGCGGGCCGCCATCGACGGCGGGTAGTAGGAGACCACCCGGCCGTCCGGGATGCCGCCGGGGCGGCCGACGACCTGGTGCAGCTCCTCGAGCTGCTGCTGGACGATCTCGCGCTCGGTCTGCTCCATCCGCCCCCTCCGCCGTCGCTCGGCGCGGGGGCCCGTCCCGCCGCGACCGGTGCGCAGCGGAACCTAGATCACGCGGACGGCTCACTCGATGCCGGGCATGATCCTCCGCCGGAGCTCGGCCAGCTCGTCCTGCACCTCCGGGTCCGCGGGGCCGGCCTTCTCCGGGGCCGGTGCGATCCCCATCGCGCGCAGCAGCCCGGTCGCCGCGGCCGCCGGGTCGCCGGTCTCGCCGAGGACCGGGTGCAGCCCCTGTTCGGCGAGATGGTGGAACACCAGGTTCACCACGGTCCACGGGTTGTACGTCTCCTGGTCGGGCGTCACGGGGCCACCTCCACGTCCGGCGTCGTCGCCGCCGACGAGCCTTTCCCCAACACGCAGGGCCGTCAACAGCCCTGTCGCAGGATGAGACACCCGGTCGCGCCCGGTCCGGTGTGTCCGGGGCGACCGGTGCGGGCGGGTGCGCGCGGATACGATGCCGGGGTGTCCTCCGCCCGCGCCGAGCGACTGGTGAACCTGGTGCTCTGCCTGATGTCGACGCGGCAGTTCCTGTCCGCGGAACGGATCCGGGCGACCGTGCCGGGCTACGCCGAGGCGGCGAGCGACGAGGCGTTCTTCCGGATGTTCGAGCGGGACAAGGCGGAGCTGCGCGAGCTGGGCGTGCCGCTGGAGACCGGGCAGAACTCGGTGTTCGACACCGTCGAGGGTTACCGGATCGCCCGCGCCGACTACGAGCTGGGCGAGATCGAGCTGACGCCGGACGAGGCGACCGTGGTGGCGCTGGCCGGGAACCTGTGGGACTCCCCGGAGCTGGCCGGTGCCGCGCACGGGGCGCTGGTGAAGCTGCGGGCGGCCGGGGTGGAGGTCGCGGAGAACCCGGCGGCGACCGTCCGGACCGGCCTGCACGCCGGCGAACCGGCGCTCGCGCCGCTGCTGGCGGCGACCCGGACCGGGCGCGCGGTGCGGTTCGCGCACCGCCGCGGCGGGCCGGCCGGCGAGCCGGTCCTGCGCGAGGTGGAGCCCTGGGGGGTGGTCTCCTTCCGCGGCCGCTGGTACCTGGTGGGGCACGACCGCGGCCGGGACGACGTGCGCTGCTTCCGGCTGTCCCGGATCCACGGCGAGATCCGGACGACCGGGCCGGAGGGCGCGGTGCGGGTGCCGGACGGGATCGACCTGCGGGAGATCGTGCGCCGCTCCGCGGGGCCGCCGCCGGTCTCGGGCACGGCGCGGGTCTGGGTGGCCGGTGGCCGGGCCGCCGGGCTGCGCCGGCTGGGCCGCGAGATCGGCCCGGCCGAGCACGCCGGGCGCGCCGGGATCGAGATCGAGCTGGACGTGCGGGACCGGGAGACGGTCGCCCGCTGGCTGGCCGGGCACGGGCCGGACGTCGCCGTGCTGGACCCGCCGGAGCTGGCCGGTGCGGTCCGCGCGCTGTGGGCGGGCGCCGCGGACCTCGCGACCGGGGCCGCCCGGTGACCCGGCACGGCGTCGCGCAGCGGCTGCCCCGGCTGCTGTCCCTGGTGCCCTACCTGCGGGCCCGGCCCGGGGTGCCGGTCGCCGAGGCGGCCGCCGACTTCGGCGTCGACGAGAAGCAGCTGCGCCGCGACCTGGAGCTGCTCTGGATGTGCGGGCTCCCCGGCTACGGCCCCGGGGACCTGGTCGACCTGTCGTTCGCCGGGGACACGGTGGACGTCGTGTTCGACGCGGGCCTGACCCGGCCGCTGCGGCTCACCACCAGCGAGGCGACGGCGCTGCTGGTCGCGCTGCGGGAGCTGCACCAGGCGCCGGGCGTGGTCGACTCGGACGCCGTCGCCCGGGCGATCGGCAAGATCGAGGCCGCGGTCGGGACGGCGGGGGAGCGGGCCGGCGTGGTGAGCGTCGAGTCCGGGACCGCGGACCGGGAGACCACCGCGGTCGTCCGGGGCGCGCTGGACCGCGGGCGCGCCCTGCGCATCGTCTACTTCACCGCGGGCCGGGACGCGGTGTCCCGGCGCGACGTGGACCCGATGCGGCTGGTCGTCGCCGAGGGCCGCGGCTACCTGGAGGCGTGGTGCCGGCGGGCGGCGGGCGTCCGGATGTTCCGGCTGGACCGGGTCGAGCAGGCCGAGGAGCTCCCGGAGCCGGCCCGCCCGCACCCGGAGGCCGAACCGACCGACGTCACGCACGGCCTGTTCAGCCCGCGCTCGGAGCACCGGCACGCGGTGCTGGAGCTGGACCCGCAGGCGCACTGGGTGGCCGAGTACTACCCGGTGGACGACGTGCGGGCCCCGGAGCCGGGAGCCGACGGCCCGGCGCCCGGGCCCGGCGGTGTGCTGCGCGTGCTGATCCGGTTCGCCGACCCGGACTGGCTGGTCCGGCTGGTGCTGGGGCTGGGCGGGCGGGCCCGGATCGTCGAGCCCGCCGAGCTGGCCACGGCGGTGCGCGAGCGCGCACGGGAGGCCCTCGCGATGACTGACGGAGCGTGACAGTACGATCACGTTCGGCTTCGTCGCGGGGACGTGAACTCGCGATGACGATCGCTTGGTTCATGCCGGGCACACAGGGACGGCACAGGTGCCGTGCGTAGACTCGGCCAGGTCGAGATCGACGGAGGTTGACACCATGCCCGGTGGCTACGAGTGGCTCATCATCATCGCGGTGCTGCTGCTGCTGTTCGGCGCGAAGAAGCTCCCCGAGATGGCGCGTTCGGTCGGCCAGTCCGCCCGCGTGTTCAAGGGTGAGATGAAGGGCCTCAAGGAGGACGACGCCCGCGCGTCGGGCACCGAGAAGGCCACCGCAGACACCCCCGGCACGACCACCGCACAGGCCGTGCCGCAGGAGCTCCCGGCCGCACAGCGCCAGGGCGAGCCGTCCGCGCAGCAGCCGCAGGAGCGCGGCGCGGGTTCCACGAACTGAGGTATCCAGCGCCGTGAAGTCACCGTTCCGTCGGAAGCGCACCGTCAATCCCGACGGGACCATGACGCTGATCGAGCATCTCTACGAGCTGCGCAACCGGCTCGGGATCTCGCTCGCCGCGATCGCGGTGACCACGGTGTTCGGCTACATCTGGTTCGAGGTGTCGTTCTTCGGCTGGTCCAGCCTGGGCGAGCTGCTCAAGGAGCCGTACTGCTCGCTCCCGGCGACCGCGCGGGCGTCGTTCAACGCCGACCCGAACTCGTGCACGCTGCTCGGCACGACGCCGTTCGACCAGTTCATGCTGCGGCTGAAGGTCGGCGCGACGGCCGGGGTGATCCTGGCCTGCCCGATCTGGCTCTACCAGTTCTGGGGCTTCATCACGCCGGGGCTGCTGAAGAAGGAGCGGCGCTACGCGCTGAGCTTCGTCTCGGTGGCGGCGCTGCTGTTCGTCACCGGCGCCGTGCTCGCCTACCTGATCATCCCGCAGGCGCTCGGCTTCCTGCTGACCATCGGTAGCGAGATCCAGACGACGGCGCTGACCGGCTCGTCGTACTTCTCGCTGGTCGTCAACCTGATCGTCATCTTCGGCGTCAGCTTCCTGATCCCGCTGGTCGTGGTGGCGCTCAACGCCGCCGGGGTGGTCACCTACGCGGCGCTGGCGAAGGCCCGCCGCGGCCTGGTCTTCGGCCTGTTCGTGTTCGCCGCGATCGCGACGCCCGGGCAGGACCCGATCTCGATGCTCGCCCTGGCGTTCGCGCTGACGCTGCTGTTCGAGGGCGCGATCCAGATCTGCCGGTTCAACGACCGCCGCAAGGCCCGCCGGCGGGTCGAGGAGGGCTGGGACGGGCTCGACCCGGACACCCCGTCGCAGATCGACACCACGCCGTCCCGGCTCGACGGGCCGTCCCGGATCGACGAGCCGTCCGACGCCGCGGGCAGCACCCGGACCGCCGCGCCGCCGGTGGCGACCCGCCCGCCGGACCCGACGCCGCCGCAGCGCCGTGACGACCCGGCCCCCGGCTACGACGACATCACCTGAGCCCTCCGCACCGTGTCCCCCCGCACCGCGGGTGGTCGCGGACACGTCCGTAGGCTCGTCCCGGACCGGGATCGGCGGGCAGGACAGGCGAGGAGTGGGTCGGGGCGCATGAAGTACAACCGGGTGGTCATCAAGCTCAGCGGGCAGGCGATGGCCGGTGACGACGGCTTCGGCTTCTCGGCCCCCGCGCTGACCCACCTGGCGTCCCAGATCCAGCAGGTCCGCGCGCTGGGCGTGCAGATCGCCGTGGTCGTCGGCGGCGGCAACGTGTTCCGCGGGAACCGCTCCGACTCCTGGGGCATCGACCGCGTCGAGGCCGACAACATCGGCATGCTCGGCACCGTCATCAACAGCCTGCTGCTGCGCGGCAAGCTCTCCGCCGGCGGCGAGGACAACGTCCGGGTGATGACCGCGATCCCGATCAACGCGGTCGCCGAGCCGTTCCTGCGGCTGCGCGCCAAGCGGCACCTGGACAAGGACGCCATCCTGATCTTCTCCGGCGGGAACGGGCAGCCCTTCATCACCACCGACTACCCGAGCGTGCAGCGGGCGCTGGAGATCGGCGCGGACGCCCTGCTCGTCGCCAAGCACGGCGTCGACGGCGTGTACGACACCGATCCGCGCAAGGATTCCGACGCCCGCCGCTACGAGCGGCTGCCCTACGACGAGGTGCTCTCCCGCCGGCTCGCCGTGATGGACCAGACCGCGTTCATCCTGGCCCGTGACCACGGTCTGCCGCTGCACGTGTTCGACATCGAGAAGGACGGCCTGATGGCTGCGATCTGCCGTGGTGAGCACCACGGGACCGAGATCAACTCCGACATCGTGGAGCCGGAGTTCGCGCAGGACGTGTGAGCGGCGGCCCGGTGTGAGGGCACTCACTGGTCTCACTCGTCCGGGTTTGTCACCATGAACCACGATGGGCCAGTCCGCGACGTTCCGTGAACGCCGTCATGTCGATCTCCGTCGGCAGGCGAGCGCGATCTGTGGTGGGCACGGCCGGGATCGGGGCGCCTGCTGAACCGGGCGGCGTCCGGTCGGGCCGTGCGCGACCGGTAGCCACCACACCGCGCCCCCGGAGACCCGCCATGCCAGCGCTGCGTCCTCGCCCCGCCACGCGCCCGTCGTCCGCCGCGACCGTCCGAACCGGGCGCCGCGGAACGAACGCCTCCACGGTCCTCCGCTGCATCCTCGAGGACGGCCCGGTGGCGCGCAGTACGATCGCCCGCCGCACCGGACTGAGTGCCGCGGCGGTCACTCGCCTCTACCAGGATCTGGCGGCCCGCGGGCTGGTCCGGGAGCTGCCGGTGCGAGCCCCGCGCCCGGGTCTGGGCCGGCCGCACGAGCCCGTCGACATCGACGAACGGCACGTGGTCGCCGCGGGCGTGCACGTCGCCGTCCCGCACACCACGCTCGCCCTGACCGACCTGCGTGGCCGGGTCCTGGCCCGGGACGTGCTGCCGCACGGTGCGACCGGCGCGACGGGGACGCTCGCGCGGGCGGCCGACCGTCTCGCGGGGATGCTCGGCACCGTGGGGGCCGGCCGCCGGCTGCTCGGGATCGGGCTGGCCAGCGGCGGCCGGGTCGACAACGCGTCCGGCGACATCGTCTTCCACAACCAGCTCGGCTGGCGCGACGTCCCGGCCGGGCGCCTCCTCGCCGACCGGCTCGGGGTACCGGTCGTGGTGGAGAACCACGCGCACGCCCTGACCCGGGCCGAGCTGCTGTTCGGAGCTGCCCGTGAGCGGGCCCGCCGCAGCGCCGTCACCCTGTTCGTCGGGAACATGCTCGACGCGGCCCTGACCACCGGCGGCGTCGTCCACCACGGGCCGGGAACGACGGCCGGGGAGATCGCACACCTGCCGCTCGGTGAGCCCGCCGACCACTGCTCGTGCGGCCGGAACGGTTGCCTGCAGGCGACGGTCTCGGACCGCGCGATGGGGGAACGCGCCGCCGCGGCCGGCATCATCGGCGCACCGTCGTTCGATGCCCTGCTGGGCGCGGCCCGGGCTGGCGATCGGGCTGCCGTGGATCTGTTCCGCCTCCGCCTGCGGTTGATCGGCCGGGCCGCTGCGGTCCTGCTGGACCTGGTGAACCCGGACGTGCTGTTCGTCGTCGAGGGCGGGACCGGGCTCGTGCCCGAGCTCGCACCGCAGCTGCTCGCGGAGCTGCACGCGGAGGTCGCGGGCCGATCGTCCGCCTGTCCGGATCCCCGGTCGGTGGTGGTGCCGGGCAGCTTCGGAGCGGACGTGCTCGCGGTCGCGGGCGGGGCGTCCGTGCTCGACCGGGTGCACAGCGATCCGCTGGGGTCGCCGGTCCTGGACCTGCGCCATTCCACCGCGAGTTAATTTCATAAATCGCAAAATTGACAGCTGGGTTCGCACGACGCAGGATCGAGTGGTGAGCATTCCGGCCGACCGCGGCACCCACAGCACCCACCGGTGTTGTGCCCGCTGCGACTGTCGCCGCTCCCGCCGCGCCTGAACGGACTCAGGTAGAGGTCTCCTGCGCTGGTCAGCGCCACTGCCAGAGGTTATCCGGTTTCTCCCTTCCGCATCGCGGGCAGAGCCGCCCGATCTGCGGACCTCGTCTCCGGACGGTGCCCCCGGAAATGTCGTCCGGCCGCTCCGTCGTCCTTTCCTGCCCATTTCCGGATACGTCTCCGGAAATCCTGTCCACTCCGAGGAGCATCATGTCCGTCACCACTGAACGTCCGGAAACCACACCGGGCATCGAGGTCCACCCGGCCGCGGGCCACATCGGCGCCGAGATCCGCGGCGTCGACCTGCGCCAGGAACTGGACGACCGGACGGTCGCCGGTGTCCGCGCCGCGCTGCTGCGGCACAAGGTCCTGTTCTTCCGGGACCAGCCGATCGACCACGACCAGCAGATCGCCTTCACCGCACGCTTCGGGAAGGTCACCCCGGCCCACCCGTACAGCTACGACAACGGTGCCGCCGGGCAGACCCACCCGGAGATTCTCGCCGTCGACAGCAGGCTCTACGCGGCCCGGGCCGGCACCAAGCGCTACAGCTACGCGAGCTTCTGGCACACCGACGTCGCCGCGCTGGTCAATCCGCCCGCGGCGACGGTGCTCCGCTCCGAGATCGTGCCGCCGTACGGCGGTGACACCACCTGGACCAACCTGGTCGCCGCCTACCAGGGGCTGCCCGAGCCGCTGCAGCGCTTCCTCGACGGCCTGCGGGCCGAGCACCGGTTCGGCGGCCGGACACCGCGCTGGGAGAGCGGCAGCGAGTCGGAGCGGCTCGTCGCGCAGACCCCGATCGTCTCCGAGCACCCGGTGGTCCGGGTGCACCCGGAGACCGGCGAGCGGGCGCTGTTCGTCTCGCCCGGGTTCACCAGCCGGATCGTCGGGCTCAGCGCCTCGCAGAGCGACCGGCTGCTGGACCTGCTCTTCGAGGAGATCACCAACCCGGCCTACACGGTGCGCTTCGGCTGGAAGCCGGACAGCATCGGGTTCTGGGACAACCGGGTCACCGCGCACCTGGCCCCGACCGATCTCGACCATCTCGACGTCACCCGGGTCCTCTACCGCACCACCATCGAGGGCGACATCCCGGTCGGTGTCGACGGCACACCGTCGCGGTCGATCTCCGGCGAGGCGTTCCGTGCCGTGGCGGCCGGGTCGTGAGCGTCGAGGGGGGCACCCACACCCAGGCCCCCGTGGTGCGCCGGGTGGCCGGGCACATCGGGGCCGACGTCGCCGGCGTGGACCTGGCCGCGCCGCTGGGTGACCAGGCGGTCCGGACCCTCACCGAGGCACTGCACCGGCACAAAGTGCTCTTCTTCCGGGACCAGCGGCTCGACCACGCCGCCCAGGTCGCCTTCGGCCGGCAGTTCGGCGAGCTCACCCACGCCCACCCGCACGAGGACGCGCCACCGGAGGACCAGCCGGAGATCCTGACCATCGACCCGCGGCGCTACACCGCGAAGTACGGCGAGGAGTTCCGCGCCGAGCAACGCCGCCGCTACAGCTACTACGCGGGTTGGCACACCGACGTCACCGCCTCGGTCAATCCGCCGGCGGCGTCGATCCTGCGCGCCGAGGTGGTTCCCGAGTTCGGCGGCGACACCACCTGGACCAACCTGGTCGCCGCCTACCAGGGGCTCTCCGAGCCGGTCCGGGCGTTCGTGTCGACCCTGCGCGCGGTGCACCGGTTCGGCGGTGAGGAGGGTGTCCGCGGCGATCGCTACCGACGCCGGATCGAGGACAACCTGCTGCTCGCCGAGCACCCGGTGGTGCGGGTCCACCCGGTCACCGGGGAGCACGGCCTGTTCGTCAACCCGGGATTCACCAGCCACGTCGTCGGCCTGGCGCCGCGGGAGAGCAAGGCCGTGCTCGACCTGCTCTACGCCGAGCTGGCCCGGCCCGAGTACACCGTCCGGTTCCGCTGGGAACCCGGCAGCGTCGCGTTCTGGGACAACCGGGCGACCGCCCACCTCGCCCCGACCGACCTCGACCACCTCGACGTCCGGCGGACCCTGCACCGGATCACCCTCGTCGGCGACGTCCCGGTCGGGCCGGACGGCCGCGAGTCCGACCTGCTCGCCGGGACACCGTTCACGGCGACCCGCACCGAGGTCGTCGTCTCCGGCTGAGCCCCGCATCCCGCCGACACACCCGGGGTGGGTGCGCGCTCCCCGCGCACCCACCCACCCGTCCCCGAGAAGGAATCCCGTGTCCCTCCCCTCCCGCCCCCACCAGCCCGCCCACCGGGCCGGCCGCGGACTGCGCACAGCGCTCGCGGCCGCCACCGCCCTGTTCCTGCTCGCCGGATGCGGCGGTGCCGACGCCGCTCCGGCCACCGACGGCGGTCCCGAGACGCTGACCCTGCGCTACCAGGGCAGCCCGAACGCGGTCACCCTCGCCGAGCTCGCCGAGAACCTCGGCTACCTGGAGCCGGTGACCCTCGAATGGGTCGGCAACACGACCAGCGGCCCGCAGGACATCCAGTCCGCGGCGACCGGCCAGACCGACTTCGGCGGGGCCCACGGCGGCGCGGTCGCCAAGCTCATCGAGTCCGGTGCCCCGGTCACCGCAGTGATCAACTACTACGGGATCGACGAACAGACCTACACCGGCTACTACGTGCTCGACGGCAGCCCGATCCGCGGCCCGCGCGACCTGATCGGCAAGAAGGTCGGCGTCAACACCCTCGGTGCGCACCACGAGGCCGTGATCGACACCTGGCTGAAGGAGAACGGGCTCACCCCCGAGGAGATCGACCAGGTCGAGCTCGTCGTGGTCCCGCCGATCAACACCGAGGAGAGCCTGCGGCGGGGCCAGATCGACGTCGGCACCCTGTCCGGCCCGTTGCAGGACAGTGCGCTCGCCGTCGGCGGGATCCGGCCGCTGTTCAGCGACGTCGACCTGCTCGGTCCCAGCAACAACGGTCAGCTCGTCGTCCGCGACGACTTCCTGGCCGAGAACCCCCGGACGGCCGAGATCCTGGTGACCGGTGTCGGCAAGGCCATCGAGTGGCAGCGGGTCACCCCGCGGGACCAGGTCATCGCCAAGTTCACCGAGATCATCGAGAACCGCGGGCGCAACGAGAGCACCGCGACCCTGCAGTACTGGAAGAGCGTCGGGCTGGCCGCGCGCGGTGGGCTGATCACCGACCGCGACTTCGAGATCTGGGAGCCGTGGCTGCGTGACACCGGCGCGATCACCGGCGACCTGGACATCCCCTCGCTCTACACCAACGAGTTCAACGGGTACCGCGACGGGCAGACCCCGGACGGTGCCCCCGGAGGTACGGCCGGATGAGCACCTCGATCAGCCTGCACTCGGTCACCCGCACCTTCCCGGCCCGGGACGGCGGCGAGTCGTTCACCGCGCTGGAGCAGGTCAGCCTGGAGGTGGCGGCCGGTGAGTTCGTCGTCCTGGTCGGGCCGAGCGGCTGCGGCAAGTCCACCCTGCTCGATCTCGTCGCCGGCCTCGCGCCGGTGACCTCGGGCGAGGTGCTGCTCGACGGGAGGCCGGTCACCGGCCCGGGGCTCGACCGGGGGGTGGTGTTCCAGCAGTACGCGCTGTTCCCGTGGCGCACCGCGCTGGGCAACGTCGAGTTCACCCTGGAGGCGAAGGGGCTCGGGCGCCGCGACCGGACCCGGGTCGCCCGGGAGGCGCTCGACCTGGTCGGGCTGCGCGGGTTCGAGCAGCGCTACCCGCACGAGCTCTCCGGCGGCATGAAACAGCGCGTGGCGATCGCCCGCAGCCTCGCCTACGAACCCGAGGTGCTGCTGATGGACGAGCCCTACGCGGCGCTCGACGCGCAGACCCGCGAGGGGCTGCAGGACGAGCTGCTCCGCATCTGGCGGCGCACCGGAACGACCGTCGTGTTCATCACGCACGGCATCGACGAGGCCGTCTACCTGGGACAGCGGGTGGCCGTCATGACCTCGCGGCCCGGCCGGATCAAGGAGGTCGTCGACATCGACCTCGACCGGCCCGCCGACGCGACGTCGGACCTGCGATCCGAACCGGAGTTCGCCCGGTACCGCCGGGAGATCTGGGAGCTGCTGCACGACGAGGTCCGCGCCGCGGGCCGGCTGGAGGAGGCTGGAGTCCGATGACCGTGTCGACGACCACCGGCGGTGCCACCGCCGGCCATCCGTCCCCGGCGCGGGATGCGGGGCAGAGCGGCCGGCCCGATCCCGGTCCGCCGCACGCCCCGGCGGCCGCACCGGTCGGGTCACCGGGCGGGTCCGGGCCCGCCGTGCGGGCGACCCTGCGGGTGCTGCGCCGGATCGTGGTGCGCAGCGCCGCGATCGTGGCCTTCCTCGCGCTGTGGGAGCTCACCCCGCGGGTCGGGCTGGTGGAGGCCACCTGGCTGCCACCGTTCAGCACGGTCGCGGCTGCGATCGCCGATCTCGCGCTGAGCGGGGCGCTGTTCGAGCACGTCGCGATCAGCCTGCAGCGCTCGCTGCTCGGGTTCCTGATCGCGATCGCGGTCTCGGTGCCGCTGGGCCTGCTGATCGCCTGGTACCGGCCGCTGGCCGAGGTCCTCGATCCGCTGCTGGAGATCTTCCGCAACACCGCGGCGCTCGCCCTGCTGCCGGTCTTCGTGCTGATCCTCGGCATCGGCGAGCTGTCCAAGGTCTCGCTGATCGTGTTCGCCTGTGTCTGGCCGATCCTGCTGAACACCATCAGCGCGGTCCGTGACGTCGATCCGCTGCTGATCAAGTCCGCCCGCTCGATCGGGCTGTCCAGCCCCCGGCTGTTCCAGAAGGTGATCCTCCCCGCCGCGGTTCCGACGATCTTCACCGGCATCCGGCTCGCCGGAGCCGTGTCGATCCTGGTGCTCATCGCCGCGGAGATGGTCGGCGCCAAGGCCGGGCTCGGCTACCTCATCAACGCCTCCCAGGTGAACTTCCTGATCCCGGAGATGTACGCCGGCATCGTCACCGTCTCCGCGATCGGCGTCGGCTTCAACTACGTGCTGGTGCGCATCGAGCGCCGGCTCTCCCGCTGGAGGACCTGATGACCCGCGATCCGCGCCGCGAGCTCCATCTCAACGCCTTCATCCAGCCGGCCGGGCACCACGAGGCCGCCTGGCGGCACCCGGCGACCACCCCGGAACGGATCTTCGACGCCGACTACTTCCACGGCATCGCCCGCACCGCCGAGGACGCGGCCTTCGACGCGATCTTCTTCGCCGACATCCCGGCGCTGAACGGGGGCGTCGAGCACAACGCCACCGGCTTCCTCGAGCCGATCACGCTGCTGGCCTCGATCGCGGCCGTCACCTCCCGGATCGGGCTGATCGCGACCGCGTCCACCACCTATCACGACCCGTACAACCTGGCCCGGTTGTTCGCCTCGGTGGACCACCTGAGCAAGGGCCGGGCCGGCTGGAACATCGTGACGACCGCGATCGGCGACGCCGCCGCCAACTTCGGCTTCGACGCCCACCCGGACCCGGCCGAGCGGTACGCGCGGGCGACCGAGTTCCTCGACGTCGTCACCAAGCTGTGGGACGGCTGGGAGGACGGCGCCGTCCTGCTCGACCGGACCCGCGGCCGGTACGCCGATCCGGACCTGATCCATCGGGCCGACCACACCGGACCGCGGTTCCGGGTCCGCGGCCCGCTCACCGTCCCGCGCTCGGCGCAGGGACATCCGGTGCTGGTGCAGGCCGGCTCGTCGAACGACGGCCGGGCCTTCGCCGCCCGGTTCGCCGAGGCGATCTTCACCGCGCACCAGCGGCTCTCCGACGGCCAGGCGTTCTACGCCGACATCAAGAACCGGGCCGCCGGCTACGGGCGGGACGCGGCGGACATCGCGATCCTGCCCGGGATCAGCCCCTTCATCGGCGACACCGAGGAGCACGCACACACCCTGGAACGCGAGTTCAACGAGCTCATCGTGCCCGAGTATGGACTGCGCCAGCTGGAGGGTCTCACCGGGGTGCGGCTCACCGAGTCGGCCCTCGACGAACCGGTCCCGGCCGGGCTGTTCGCCGGGGCCGGCGACGTCACCGACAACGCGCGGAGCCGGCTGCAGGTCGTCGCCGGGATCGTCGAACGGGAACGGCCGACCGTGCGCGGTCTGCTGCACCGGCTGGCCGGCGCCCGAGGCCACCGGGTGTTCACCGGCACCGCCGAGCAGGTCGCCGACACCATCGAGGAGTGGTTCACCCACGGCGCCGCGGACGGCTTCAACGTGATGCCGCCGTTCTACCCGGGCGGGCTGGAGCTGTTCACCTCGCGGGTGGTGCCGCTGCTGCGCGAGCGCGGCCTGTTCCGCTCCGGCTACACCGGCTCGACCCTGCGCGACCATCTCGGCCTGCGGCGACCCGCGGGCCGGTACGCCCCGGACGTGGCGGGCACGGCGGTCGGGGCGTGAGTCCGGATCGGATCGGTCTCCCGGGTGGGCGGCAGGTGGGTCGGCCACCCGGTGTGGACGCCGCGGGGGCGGGTCCGCGGCGGCGGGCTGCCGGGTGAGCGCCGGCGGGGCGCCACCCGGCGGTTCCGCCGGTCCGGCCGCGGCCCCGGACAGCTCGCTGCGGCCGCTGCTGTGGACGGTGTTCCTGCCCGCCGCCGTCTACGGCGTCGGGCAGGGTGCCGCCGCACCGGTGATCGCGCTGACCGCCCGCGACCTGGGTGCCTCGGTCGGGCTCGCCGGGCTGAGCGTCGCCGCGGTCGGGCTCGGGCTGCTGCTGGGCGACCTGCCCGCCGGCCGGATCGTCGCCCGCTTCGGGGAGCGGATCGCGATCGTCGGTGGTACCGCGGCGGGTACCATCGGCGTGCTGGCCTGCCTGTTCGCGCCGAACGTGGCGGTGCTGCTCACCGGGGTCGTGCTCACCGGGCTGGCGAACGCGGTGTGGGGACTCGCCCGGCAGGGCTATCTCGCCGAGGCGGTGCCCTACGCCCGCCGGGCCAGGGCGATGGCCGGGCTGACCGGCATGATGCGGCTCGGCTTCTTCGTCGGGCCGTTCCTGGGTGCCGCGACGATCCTGCTGGTCGGGGTCCGCGGCGGGTTCGTCGTGCAGCTGGTCGCCGTGGGGGTCGCCGGGGTGCTGATGGCCCGGCTGCCCGACCCGCCGCGGCAGCCGCCCGCCGGACCCGCCCCGACCGTCACCCGGGTCGCGCTGCGGCACCGACGGCTGCTCGGCACCCTGGGCGCCGGCTCGTTGCTGATGGGGGCCGCCCGGGCGTCCCGGGAGGCGGTGCTGCCGCTGTGGGCCGACCATCTCGGCCTCGACGCGGCCACCGCGAGCATCGTGTTCGGCATCGGGGCGGCGATCGACCTCGCCTGCTCCTATCCGGCCGGGCAGCTGATGGACCGGTTCGGCCGGAGCATCGTCGCGGTGCCGTCGTTGCTGGTCATGGCGCTGTCCTACGCGCTGGTGCCGCTGGCGGTCGGGCCCGCGTCGCTGACCGCCGTCGCGGTGGTGATGGGCGTCGGGAACGGCCTCGGCAACGGCGTGATCATGACGCTGGGTGCCGATGTCGCCCCGGCCGGGACACGCGCCGAGTTCCTCGGTGCCTGGCGGCTCACCCACGACGCCGGGATGTTCGTCGGGCCGCTGCTGGTCGGGCTGGTCGCCGCGGCCGGCTCGCTGGTCGCGGCGGTGGCCGCGCTGGGCGCCGTCTCCGCGCTCGGCGCCGCCGTGCTGGGCCGCACCATCCCGGTGCACGCCCCGGCACCGGCCCGGCCCGCACCAGCCGACCAGCCCACCGCCCCCACCCAGACCGGGAGGTCCGCATGAACCAGCAGGACACGATCCGCGCCGACGTGCTCGTCGTCGGCGGCGGGCCGGCAGGCACCTGGGCTGCGCTCACCGCGGCAGCGACCGGCGCCTCGGTGGTGCTGGCCGACAAGGGCCACTGCGGCTCCAGCGGCGCGACCGCCGCGGCGGGCACCGGGATCTGGTACGTCGATCCGGATCCGCAGGCACGGGCCGCGGCGAAGGCGTCCCGCGAGGCGCTCGGCGGGCACCTCGCCGACCACCGCTGGATGGACCGGGTCCTGGACCGCACCTGGGAGCTCGTCGACGACCTGTCCCTCCGCGGCCGCTACCCGTTCCCGCGGGACCCGGCGGGGCGCGAGGTCCGGACCGGCGTGCAGGGGCCGGAGTACATGCGCCGCATGCGGATCCGCGTCCAGCGGGCGGGCGTGCGGATCCTGGACCACGCGCCGGTCACCGAGCTCCTCGCGGACCGCTCCGGCACGGTCGCGGGGGCGGCCGGGATCCGCCTGCGCGGCGGGGACGGCTACCGGGTGCAGGCCGGCGCGGTCGTACTCGCGGCCGGCGGCTGCGCGTTCCGCTCCGGGACGCTGGGCTGCCACCCGAACACCGGTGACGGTGCGCTTCTGGCCGTCGAGGCGGGTGCCGAGCTGTCCGGGATGGAGTTCTCCAACGCCTACGCGATCGCCCCGGAGGGCACCTCGCTCACCAAGACCGCCTACTACGCCTTTGCGACGTTCCTGCACGCAGACGGGTCCGTCCTGGACGGTGCGGGCGGTGCCCGCGGCCGCTCGGTGATCGCCAGGGCGCTGGCCGACGGCGAACGGGTGTACTGCGTGCTCGACCGCGCCGACGACGACGTCCGGGCGGCGATGCGGCTCGGTCAGCCGAACTTCTTCCTGCCGTTCGACCGGCTCGGGATCGACCCGTTCACCGAGCCGTTCCCGGTCACCCTGCTGCTGGAGGGCACCGTCCGTGGGACCGGCGGCGTGCACGTCACCGGCGACGACTGCGCCACCGCCGTACCGGGCCTCTACGTGGCTGGCGACACCGCGACCCGGGAGCTGATCTGCGGCGGGTTCACCGGCGGCGGCAGCCACAACGCGGCGTGGGCGATGTCGTCGGGCAGCTGGGCGGGGGAGGGCGCCGCCGCATTCGCGACGTCCCGGCCCGCGCATCGGTGGGGCCTGCGCCCGCTCGGCGGCGCGGGGTTGCGGCCGGCCGCCGGTCCCGCCGGACCGGGCGCCCCCGGCGCGGACGAGGTGGTCACCGCCGTCCAGCGGCAGGTGCTGCCCTACGACATCAACCTGTTCCGCACCGGCGCCGGGCTCACCGCCGCGCTCGCGGAGCTCGACATCGTGTGGGCCGCCGTGCGCACCGGGCTGCGGCCGGCCTCGGCCGCGGCCCGGGACGTGCTCCGGGCCCGGGAGGCCGCCGCGATGACCGCACACGCCCGCTGGATGTACACCGCGGCGCTGGCCCGCACCGAGTCCCGCGGGATGCACCGGCGCTCCGACTTCCCGGCCACCGATCCGGCGCAGCACCGCCGGCTGCGGGTGCGCGGGATCGACACGATCGCCGTCTCACCGGACCGGGTGCGCCAGGCGGTGGGCGCATGATCGAGATCGTCGACCGGGACCGCTGCATCTCCTGCGACCGGTGCGTCGAGGTGTGCCCGACAAACGTCTTCGACACCGACGACGCGGGCATCCCGTTCCTGGCCCGCCGGCAGGACTGCCAGACCTGCTTCCTGTGCGAGGCGTACTGCCCGGCCGACGCGCTGTTCGTCGCGCCCCGGACGGCGCCCCGGGACACCGGCCCGGTGCCGGTCCGGCTCGGCGGGTACCGGGAGGCCATCGGGTGGGGCCGGGGCCGGGCGCCCGGTGCGCGGTCCGCCATCGGTCCGCCGCTGCCCGCCGAGCCCCCGCCGCGGCTGCCCGCCGCCGCACCTCGTCACACCCGCTGCGACGGCGGATCGTCGGGGGTGTGTGACAGCCTGGGGCCGTGAGTACCCGTGCAGGGAGCAGCGACCCGGCCGCCGCCTACGCGGCGGCGAAGGCGAGGGCCGCGCATCCGCGGCTCGCCGAGTTCACCGGTCTGCTGCCGTTCGAGCTGGACGGTTTCCAGCGGGAGGCGTGCGAGGCCCTGGAGGACGGGCACGGCGTGCTGCTGTGCGCGCCCACCGGCGCCGGGAAGACGGTCGCCGGCGAGTTCGCCGTGCACCTGGCGCTCACCGAGGGCCGCAAGTGCTTCTACACCACCCCGATCAAGGCGCTGTCCAACCAGAAGTACGCCGATCTCGTCGACCGCTACGGCGCCGACGCGGTCGGTCTGCTGACCGGCGACACCGCCGTCAACGGGGACGCGCAGGTGGTCGTCATGACCACCGAGGTGCTCCGGAACATGATCTACGCCGACTCCGACGCCGCGGCGAACCGCAGGCTCGACCATCTCGGCTACGTCGTCATGGACGAGGTGCACTACCTCGCCGACCGCTTCCGCGGCGCGGTCTGGGAGGAGGTCATCCTCCAGCTGCCCGAGCACGTCGCCGTGGTCGGGCTGTCGGCGACGGTGAGCAACGCCGAGGAGTTCGGCGACTGGCTGGTCGAGGTCCGCGGGGACACCACCGTCGTCGTCGACGAGCACCGGCCGGTCCCGCTGTGGCAGCACATGATGGTCGGCAACCGGCTGTTCGACCTGTTCGGCGAGCGGCGGCGGCCCGACGACGGCGCGGCCGAGCTGGTCGTCGATCCGGATCTCGTGCGCTACACCCGCGAGATGCAGCGCCGGGACTTCGCCGGATCGCGGGCCGCCGACCGGGCCGGCGACCGCGGCCCGCGCTCCGGCGGCGGGCGCGGCCGCGGCGGCCCGCGGGACCGCACCCGCACCCGCGGCGGGCGCGACGCGCGCACCGACGCGACCGCCGTCGTCGGGCGCGGGCCGCGGCCGGGCGGCCCCGGCCGGTCCGGCGGGTTCCGGCCGCCGTCCCGGGTCCAGGTGATCGACCGGCTGGACCGGGAGGGACTGCTCCCGGCGATCACGTTCGTGTTCTCCCGGGCCGGGTGCGACGCCGCCGTCGGGCAGTGCGTGCGGGCCGGGATCCGGCTCACCGAGCCGGACGAGGTCGACGAGATCCGCCGGATCGTCGAGAAGCACACCGGCGACCTCCCGCAGGCCGATCTCGGGGTGCTGGGGTACTGGGAGTGGCGGGAGGCGCTCGAGCGCGGCGTCGCCGCGCACCACGCCGGCATGCTGCCCGCGTTCAAGGAGACCGTCGAGGAGCTGTTCGTCGCCGGCCTGGTGCGGTGCGTGTTCGCCACCGAGACCCTGGCGCTGGGCATCAACATGCCGGCCCGCACGGTGGTGCTGGAGCGGCTGGTCAAGTTCAACGGCGAGGCGCACGTCGACCTGACGCCGGGGGAGTACACCCAGCTCACCGGCCGGGCCGGGCGGCGCGGGATCGACGTCGAGGGGCACGCGGTCGTGCTGTGGACGCCCGGGATGGACCCGGAGCAGGTCGCCGGGCTGGCGTCCACCCGGACCTACCCGCTGCACAGCTCGTTCCGCCCGGTCTACAACATGTCGGTCAACCTGGTCGGCCGGCTGGGCACGGACGCCGCCCGGGAGCTGCTGGAACGCTCGTTCGGCCAGTTCCAGGCGGACCGCTCGGTGGTCGGCCTGGCCCGCCGGATCGACCGCAACACCGAGGCGCTCGCCGGCTACCGGGAGTCGATGACCTGCCATCTCGGTGACTTCGCCGAGTACGCGGAGCTACGCAGGCGGATCTCCGAGCGGGAGAAGTCGCTGCGCAGGCAGAACACCGCGGTCGCCCGGGAGGAGACCGCCGAGTCGCTGCGCGAGCTGCGCCCCGGCGACGTGATCGCCGTCCCGTCCGGCAGGCGGGCCGGGATCGCGGTCGTGCTCGACCCGGGTGTGGGCGCGGTGTCCGCGAACGGCCGCGACGATCCCGAGCCGCGGCCGCTGGTCTGCACCGAGGACCGCTGGGCGGGTCGGCTGTCCGCGGCCGACTTCCCGGCGGCGGTCGAGGTGCTGGGCCGGATCAAGCTGCCGAAGCGGGTCGAGCACCGGTCCCCGCAGGTCCGCCGGGACCTCGCGTCGTCGCTGCGGAACTCGCGCATCCGCCCGCCGGACAGCGGCGGCGGCCGCCGCGGCAGGCACGGCGCGCAGGACGATCCGGAGCTGGTCACGCTGCGCCGGGCGCTGCGCGTACACCCCTGCCACGGCTGCGACGACCGGGAGGCGCACGCCCGGTGGGCCGAGCGGCACCAGCGGCTGGAGCGGGAGACGGAGTCGCTGCGGCAGAAGGTCCGGGCGACCACGAACTCGCTGGCGCGGGCGTTCGACCGGATCCGGGCGCTGCTGTCCGAGCGCGGCTACCTGGTCCCGGCCGACGAGGCCGGGCCCGGCGAGGACGAGGTGACCGCGCACGGCCGGGTGCTCGCCCGGCTGTGGGGCGAGTCGGACCTGCTCGCCGCGGAGTGCCTGCGGCACGGCGTGTGGGATGGGCTCGAACCCGACGAGCTGGCCGCGGTGGTCTCGGCGCTGGTGTACGAGTCCCGCCGGGACGACGCGCCGATGCCGCGGCTGCCCGCGGGACCGGTGGCCGACGCGCTGGAGCGGACCGTCGCGCTGTGGGACGAGCTGGACGCCGACCAGCGCCGGCACAAGGCGGAACGCACCCGTGCCCCCGACCTGGCGTTCGCCTGGCCGATGCACCGCTGGGCGCGCGGGGAGTCCCTCGCACAGGTTCTGGAGGCCGCCGAACGGAACGGGCACGAGCTGTCCGCGGGCGACTTCGTACGCTGGGCCCGACAGGTGCTCGACCTGCTCGACCAGCTCGCCGGCGTCGCCGGCCGGTCGAGCGGCGTCGGGCGGGCCGCGCACCGGGCGTCCGGTGCGGTGCGCCGCGGCGTCGTCGCGGCGGGCATGGAATGAGGCGCCCGGTGCGACATCTCCGGGCGGACGACGGACGGGCGAGAGGTCGGCGATGAGCAACCCGCAGGGACCGGAGCGGCGTGGCGCGGACGACGCGGACGCCACCGAGCAGACGGGGGAGATCCCGGCGTGGGGCACCCCGCCGCCGGGCGGGTGGGGTGCCGACCCGGAGCCGACCGGGGCCTGGGCACCCGGGTGGGACGGCGACGAGGACCGGGCCCGGCAGGCGGACACCGGCGGATGGCCGCAGCAGGACGCCGGCGGCCGGGCGGGTACCCGGCAGGACGGCGCCGGCGGTGGCTGGGCGGGTACACCGCAGGACGCCGGTGGCGGCTGGGGCGCCGCGCAGCAGCGGGATCCCGGCGCCGGGGACCCGGCGGGCGCGCAGCAGGACGGCGCCGGGAGCTGGGTCGGCGCGCAGCAGGACGGCGCGCCCTGGGGCGACGAGGCACCGCAGGCCCAGGACGACACCTGGGCCGTCCCGACCGGGCGCCGCCGCAGGCGCCGGGCGGCCGAGGAGCCGACCGACGCGGTGCCGGCGTCGTCCCCGTCGTCGGCCTGGGCCGGGGACACCACCACCGCACGGCCCGCCGACGGTGGCTGGGGCGCCGACCAGCCGTGGGCGCCGCCGGAGAAGGTGCAGCGCCCGTCCGGCACCCGCACCTGGATCCTGGCCGGCGGCGCCGTGCTGCTGGTCGCCGCGCTCGCGCTGTCCGCGTTCGTCTGGCCGGCCTGGGCGATCACCCGCCAGCTCGACCAGACCGCGCTGCAGGCGGGCGTCAACCAGGTCCTCACCGAGGACTACGGGCTCGAGGTCGGCGCCGTGCAGTGCCCGGACGACGTCGTCGTGTCGGCCGGGACGGCGTTCTCCTGCCAGGCGGTGGTGGACGGCGAGCAGGTCGAGGTCCCGGGCCTGGTCACCTCCGACGAGGGCGACTACCAGGTCAACCGGGTCTGACCGGAATCGGGTGGCGGCCCGCCGCGGCACCCGGAAGGCTCGGCGGACGTGAGCGCAGAGCACGACGTGGCAGTCCTGACCGATCCCGCCGACCGGCGCGCCGCCTACGAGGTGTTCCGCCGGACCCTGCACCGCGGCCCGGTCCCGGAGGCCGACTGGGAGTCGCACGGCCAGTCGCCGGACGAGCACTGGCTGGGGGTGCGCGGCGCCGGCGGCGAGCTGGTCGGCAGCGCGTTCTCCTTCCCGTCCCGGCTGACCCTGCCCGGCGGCGGCCGGATCGACGCGGCCGCGGTCAGCGCGGTCGGTGTCCGCGCCGACCACACCCGGGCCGGCCGGCTCACCGCGCTGATGCGCACCCAGCTGGGCGCCGCCCGGGACCGCGGCGACGCCGCCGCCGTGCTGCGGGCCAGCGAGGCCGCGATCTACGGCCGGTTCGGCTACGGCATCGCCTCCCGCGGCAACGACGTGCAGGTCGCCGCCCGCCCGCGGTGGCGGCCGGACGCCCCGGCGCCGGGCCGGGTCCGGATGCTCGGCGCGACCGAGGCCGGCAAGCTCCTGCCCGAGCTGCAGGACCGGCTCGCCGGGTCGCGGCCCGGCGCGATCACCCGCAACGCCCGGTGGTGGCGGCGCGGGATCGACCCCGGCGGCGAGTCGGCCGCCGAGTACCGGGGCATCGCCGTGCACACCGGCCCGGACGGCGACGACGGGTTCGTCGTGTGGGGCGTGCGGGACGGGAAGCGGTTCGGCGAGGACGAGGTCGTCGTGCACGACCTGTGGGCCGGCTCGCCGTCGGCGACGTCGGGTCTGTGGCGGTTCCTCACCGGGATCGACCTGTCCACCGGGGTGCTCGCCTGGGCCCGGCCGCGCGACGAGGACCTCGACCTGATGCTGGCCGATCCGCGCCTGCACCGGATCGTCGGCCGCGGCGACGACCTGTGGCTTCGGATCGTCGACGTGCCGGCCGCGCTCGGTGCCCGCAGCTGGGGCGACGGCGACCCGGTGGTGCTCCGGCTGCACGATCCGCTGTTCGACCATGCGGGGACCTGGCGGCTCGGCCCGGACGGAGCCGTCGCCGCCGGCGGCGCCCTGCCGGACCTGGAGTGTGGCCTGGAGTCGCTCGCGCAGGCGTTCCTGGGCGACCGGCCGCCGTCCGCGCTGGTCGCGGCCGGCCGCTGGACCGAGCAGACGGCGGGAGCCGGGGCCACCGCGGACGCGCTGTTCGCGGTGCCCGGCCCGGCACCCTGGTCCGGCACCTTCTTCTGACGCCGCGCCGGTCAGGCCCGCGCGGCCCGGCCCTCGGCGTAGGTGAGCGCGACCGTCAGCGCCGCGAGATCGGCCGGATCGGCCGGGTCCCGCCCGGTCACCGCCCGGATCCGGCCGATCCGCTTGCGCACCGAGTTCGGGTGCAGGTACATCCGCCTGCCGCACTCGCGGACCGAGCCCGCGCAGGGGGACGGATCGGGCAGGTCGGTGGCCTGCGCCCAGCGCACCGGGCGGTCCAGGCCGGTCTCCGCACCGACCAGCCGCAGCCCGGGCGCCCAGCCCAGCACGTCCTGCACCACGATGAGCGGTTCGTCCGGTCCGGCGAGCACGCCGTGACGCTAGGCGCGTGCGGTCACGCGGGTGTGAACCCGGTTGTCCGTCGTGTTGCCGGGCGGTGTGCCATCGGACACCGCCCGACGGTGATCGGGTGCGATCGGGACAGGACCGGGCCCCGCCCCTGGTGGCCGGCCGGTCCGGGACCGTCCCATCAGGGGCCCCCGTCGTCCCCGAACCCGTCCGAGGTGTCCCGTGGCCACTCCACCGACCTCCGCTGCGCCGGCCCGCACGGCCATGATCGACCGGGACCGGCCGCTGGAGCGGATACCGGTCGCCGAACGCAAGGGCGTGGCGTCGGTCGCCGTCGTCATCGCCGGGTTCGGCTTCTTCACCCCCACGATGATCACCGGTGGCGCGGTGGCGTCGGAGTTCTCGTTCGCCACGTTCGCGGTGCTCGCCCTGACCGCCGCGGCCGTGCTGGCGCTCTACATCGCCGCGCTCGGGATCGCCGCCGGGCGCACCGGGCTCACCACGGTGCTGCTGTCCCGGCTGGTGCTGGGCCGGCTCGGCGGGAAGTGGGCGTCGATCCTGCTCGGCGGCACCCAGGTCGGCTGGTACGGGATCACCATCGCGGTGCTCGGCGACCTGCTCGGCACCGCGCTGGGCATCCCCACCTGGCCGGTCGTGCTGCGCGGCGGGATCGCGATGGCGGTCACCGCCTACTACGGCTTCCGCGGCATCGAGTTCCTGTCCTGGATCTCGGTCCCGCTGATGACGCTGCTCTGCGGGTGGATCGCGGTCGGCGCGGTCGGCAACGCCGGCGGCTGGTCCGGGCTGCTGGCCCAGGACGGCGCCGGCACGCTCAGCGTCGGCGCCGCGCTGACCCTGCTGATCGGCACCTTCGTCAGCGGCGGCACCCAGATCGGCAACTGGACCCGGTTCGCCGCGGGCGGCCGGCTCGCGTTCGGCGTGACCGCGGTGACGATCATGGTCGTGCAGTCGGCGATGCTGCTCTTCGGCGGCATCGGCGCCATCGGCTTCGGCGAGCCGGACTTCTCCGGCATCCTGATCATGACCGGCTCGATCGGGCTGGCCGTCTTCCTGATCATCTCGAACCTCTGGACGACGAACGACAACGTCGCGTACGCCTTCGGGGTGGCCGGCGCCGAGCTGACCGGCCGGCCGGACAAGCGGCCGTTCATCGTCGGCGGCGTGGCGGTCGCGATCGTGCTCGCGCTGACCGGCGTCACCGACGGCCTGACCACCTTCCTGGTCGTGCTCGGCGTGCTCATCCCGCCGCTCGGCGGGGCGATCATCGGGACCTTCCTCGGTCCGTGGCGGCGCCGGGACCCGGGCACCGCCCTGGACGCGGTCGGCCCGGTGCGCCTGCCCGGCCTGCTCGCCTACCTGGGCGGCACCGCGGCCGCCGTCGTCGGGGCCTGGTTCGACGTGGGCATCCCCGCGGTGCAGGGAATCCTCGTCGCGGCGCTGCTGGCGGCTCTGCTGCCTGCTCTGCTGCCTGCGCCGGGCACCGGCCGCCGGGCGGTGCGGCGCTGATGGCACTGGTCCTCCGCGACGCCGAGGTCCTCACGATGGACGCCGACACCGGGGCCACCCCGGTCCGGCGCAGCATCCGGATCGACGGCGACACCATCACCGAGGTCGGCGCGCGGGTACGCACCGACGACACCGACACCGTGCTCGACGGCCGGGACCGTCTGGTCTGCCCCGGCTTCGTCAACGCCCACACACACTCCTGGGAGTACCTGGCGAAGGGCCGCTACGACAACCTGCCGCTCGAGCTGTGGATGCTGTACAGCTACCCGATCCTCGGCGCCCGCCCGCTGCCGCCGGACCTGGTCCGGCTGCGCAGCCTGCTGTTCGCCGCCGAGTCGCTCAAGTCCGGGGTGACGACGCTGGTCGACGACGTACTGGAGACCCCCGGCCAGGACCTCGACCAGCTCGACGCCGTCGTCGACGGCTACGACCGGATCGGGATCCGCGCCGACGTCTCCGGGCACGTGATCAACCGGCCGTTCGTCGACACCGTCCCGTACGCCGCCGACCGGCTGCCGGCCGACGTCGTCGCCGAGGTGCGGGCCCGGCCGGTGCCGACCGCGGGGGAGTACCTGGCGTTCAGCGAGGCGGCCCTGAAGCGGTACCGGGACCGGGCCGGGGGCCGGGTCCGGTACATGCTCGCGCCGTCCGGCCCGCAGCGCTGCACCGACGACCTGATCAGCGGCGCGGCCGAGCTCGCCGTCGCACACGACGTGCCGTGCCACATCCACGTGCTGGAGACCAAGGTGCAGGCCGTCACCGGCCGCGAGTTCCACGGCCGCACGCTGGTCGAGCACCTGCACCGGATCGGCGGGCTGGCCCCCAACACCACCCTCGCGCACGGCATCTGGGTCACCGACGCCGACATCGACCTGCTCGCCGAGCACGACACCTGCGTCGCCCACAATCCGGTGTCGAACCTCAAGCTCGGCTCGGGCATCGCGCCCTGGCGGAGCTACCACCGGGCCGGGGTGACGCTCGGGCTGGGCACCGACGGCTGCTCCAGCAGCGACACCCCCCGGATGCACGACGTGCTCAAGGCCGCCGCCCTGCTGCACAAGGCCACCGGGCCCGACCACCACGAGTGGCCGCGGGCCGACGAGGTGTTGCGGGCCGCGACGGCCGGCGGCGCACGCACCGCGCGCCGGCACCGCGAGATCGGGACCATCGCCCCCGGCATGCAGGCCGATCTGCTCGTCTACGACCTGTCCACCCTCGCCTTCACCCCCCGCAACCGGGCCGAGCTGCAGCTCGTCCACTCCGAGAACGGCTCATCGCTGCGCCGGGTGCTGGTCGCCGGCCGCACCGTCGTGGAGGACGGCAGGCTCACCACCGTCGACGAGGACGCGCTGCGCGCCGAGCTCACCGCCCTGCTGCCGGACATCCGGGCCGGGCAGGACCGCGTCGAACGGCGGAACGACGTCTTCGCCGCGGCGTTCGAGTGGATGCACCGGACCTGCGCCGCGCAGGACGTGGGGGTGCACCGCTGGTCCGGCCCGGACCCGTCACGGAGCCGGGACGGCTGAGGAACCGGGCCGGAGCACCTGGGCCCGGCCCGGCTCCGGTCCGGCCGGGATCAGCCCCGCCGGCGGGCCCGGACGACGGCGTCGTGGGCGATCACCTCGTACCCGTCCGGGTGCGTCACCGGATGCGGCCGGGCGTCGGCGGCCTGCACCTCCCACTCCGCCTCGTCGAGATCGGCGGCGAGCTCGATCTCGTCGGCGAACAGGTCCCGGTCGTGCGGGCGGCGCAGCGGCCCGTCCAGGTCCTTCGGGTGGTGGGCGACCAGCAGCAGCGTCCCGCCCGGTGTGACGGCGGCGGCGAGCCGGGCGTACGCGGGCCGGCGCAGCGCCGACGGTAGGTGCAGGTACTGCGCCGTGACCAGGTCGAACGCCCGCTCCGGCGGCTGCTGGGTGCGCAGGTCGGCGACGTCGAGGGTGATCCGGTCGGCGACCCCGGCCGCCGTCGCCGCCGCCCGGGCCCGGTCCACCGCCACCGTCGAGACGTCGGTCGCGGTGACCTGCCAGCCGCGCTCGGCGAGCCAGACCGCGTCCCCGCCCTCACCGCAGCCGGCATCGAGCGCGCGGCCGGGTTCGAGCGCGGCCGCGTCGGTGACCAGCCAGCGGTTCGGGTTCCCGCTCCACAGGTGCTCCTGGGTCGAGTAGTGCGCGTCCCAGAAGCCGGCCGACCACTGGTCGGCCGCCGGATCGGGATGCCGGTGCCGGGCCGCGACGGCCGCCGTGACGTCGGCGGTCAGCAGGTCCCGGGTGATCGCCGCGGCGGCGGTCGCCCCGGCCGCCACCGCCACCGGGACGGTCGCCATCGGATCGGTGACGTTCCCGGCCGCGTACAGCCCGGGCACACCGGTCGCCCCCATCGCGTCGACCGGCAGGTGATCGCCGAGCCCGGACGGGTGCGCGACCGGGACCAGGCCCAGCCCGTCGAGGAACCCGGCGCGGGCCCGGACCGGCGGGGACACGGCGAGCGCGTCGCAGGGCACGACGGTGCCGTCGGCGAGCCGTACCCCGGTCAGCCGGTCTCCGTCGGACCCGCCGTCGGACCCGCCGCCGGACTCGAGGCCGGTCACCCGCCCGTCGACGACGGTGATGCCGCGGGCGGCGAACCCGGCCCGCTGCTCGTCGTCGGGCTCCGGGCCGGTGTGCAGGAACAGCGTGACGGCGTCGGTCCAGCGGGTCACCAGCTGGGCCTTCACCAGGTCGTGCGGACCGGTGCAGAGCACCCCGATCCGGCTGTCGCGGTGCTCCCAGGCGTGGCAGAACGGGCAGCCGAACACCGCACCGCCCCAGTGCCCGGCGAGCCCGTCGAGATCGGGCAGCTCGTCGGTCAGCCCGGTGCTGACGAGAAGCGCGCGCCCGGTCCGGCGCTCCCCGTCGGCGGTGGTCACGGTGAACCCGCCGGTGGCGTCGGCCGTGGCGGACACGACGCGCGCGTCCTGCACGACACCGCCGTAGCCGATCACCTCGGCCCGGCCGATCCGGGCGATCTCGGCGGGCGGCAGGCCGTCCCGGGTGAGCCAGTTGTGCACGCCGGCGGCCGGCGCGTTGCGGGGCGTCCCGTCGTCGAGCACCAGCACCCGCCAGCGGGTCCGGGACAGGGTGAGCGCGGCGGACAGGCCGGCCGCGCCGCCGCCGATGACGATCACGTCGTACGAGGTCATGGCATCCAGGCTGCCCTGCTCCGGCGTTCAATGGCAAAGATCGTTGCCGGAGTGGCAAAATGACGTCATGGACGACGCCATCGCGGACACCCTGGCCGGGGTCGGCCCGCGGCTCGCCGGGCTGCGCACCGAGCGCGGGATGACCCTCGCCGACCTGTCGGAGGCCACCGGCATCTCGGTGAGCACGCTGTCCCGGCTCGAGTCCGGCGGCCGGCGGCCCACCCTGGAACTGCTGCTGCCGATCGCGTCGGCGCACCAGGTCCCGCTCGACGAGCTGGTCGCCGCCCCGCCGGTCGGGGACCCGCGGGTCCGGCTGCGGCCGCGCCGCGCGCAGGGCGCGACCGTCGTGCCGCTGACCGAGCGTCCGGGCGGTCTGCAGGCGTACAAGATGCTCATCCCGTGGCGCGGCGACCGGCCCGATCCGCGGGTGCACGAGGGCTACGAGTGGCTCTACGTGCTCGACGGGCGGCTGCGCCTGGTGCTGGGCTCGCACGACGTCGTGCTCGGGGCCGGCGAGGCCGCCGAGTTCGACACGCACATCCCGCACTGGTTCGGCTCCGCCGCGCCGAACCGGGCGGTCGAGGTGCTGAGCCTGTTCGGTCCGCAGGGGGAGCGGATCCACACCCGCGCCGCTCCCCGCGGCCGCTGACCGGCTCTACGCTCGTCGGCGTGACCGCCGTCCCGATCGACCCGGCCGCGGTGGTTCCCGGCCGCGATCGGCCTCTACCTGGCCGAGGTCGCGATCAGCGCGGCGCTCGGCGGGTTCGGCCTGCGGGCCGCGCGCGGAACGCCGGCCACGGCGCCCTGAGTCACCGGTCGAAGAACGACGGCACGTCCACCGGGCCGCCCGCGGCGGCGAACTCGGCGGCGACCGCGTCGCGCAGGCCGGCGTCGTACAGCAGGTCGGCGACGACCAGCGCCAGCCCGGCCGCCCCGTCGACGACGCCCCGGTCGCCGCCCGGCCCGCCCGCCGCCTGCGCGAACCCGACGGTGTGCAGGGCGGTGCCGGGCTCGGCGATCGCCAGCATCGGATGGATCGACGGCACCCGCAGCGACACGTTCCCCAGGTCGGTCGATCCGGTCTCGGACTCCGGCACGACGCCGCGCGGCCAGACGGTGCGGCCCCGCTCCGTCTGGTGCACCGCCCACCGCGCGGCCAGCGTCCGGTTGTGCCGGATCGGCAGGTACGGCGGCCTCGGGTCCCAGGTCAGCGTGTAGCCGCAGCCGGTCATAGCTGCGGCACCGACCGCGATCGCCTGCACCCGCGTCGTGAGGTCGAGCAACGACTCCGGGTCCTGGGACCGCAGGTAGTAGCGGGCCGCCGCGCGCTCCGGCACGACGTTCGGCACCTGCCCGCCGTCGGTCACGATCCCGTGCACCCGGTCCCCGTCGGGCAGGTGCTGGCGCAGCATCGCCACGCCCTGGTACCCGAGCACGACGGCGTCCAGCGCGTTGCGCCCCATGTGCGGCTGGGCCGACGCGTGTGCGGCGACGCCGTGATAGGTGACCTCCAGCTGGCGCCGCCCCAGGAACGGGTGGTCGGCGATGTCGTGCGCGAACGGATGCACCATCACGGCCGCGTCGACGCCGTCGAACGCGCCGGCGCGGGCCATCGTCTCCTTGCCGCCACCGCCCTCCTCGGCCGGGGTGCCGAGCAGCAGCACGGTGCCGATCGGGGCGTCGTCGCGGGCCAGCAGCCGGGCCAGCGCCAGGAACGCGCCGACGGCGGCCGAGCAGATGACGTTGTGCCCGCAGGCGTGCCCGATCCCGGGCAGCGCGTCGTACTCGGCGAGCACCGCGACCGTCGGGCCGGATCCGGTCCCCGCCGTCGCGCGCAGCGCGGTGTCCAGGCCGTACCCCCCGACCTCGGCGGCGATCCCGTGCCGGTCCAGCAGCGCCGCCACCGCGGCCGCCGCCCGGTGCTCGGTGAAGGCGGCCTCCGGATCGGCGTGCAGCCCGTGCGAGAGCTCCAGCAGCTGCTCGGCCAGCTCGTCCACCGCACCGGTCAGCAGCCGCCGCACCGCGGGCGGCGCCCCGTCGTGCGGCGAGGTGATCGGCTCGGCCGCCGCGGCCCGGACCGCGGTCTCCCGGGTGACGGCGTCGTCGTGGGCCCGGTTCGGCTGCAGCGGGGCCTCGTGCTCGGGACAGGTCACGCCCCGATCATGGCAGGGCTCAGGAGGCGGCCGCGTCCAGTGCCGTGCGCAGCCGCCGCACCGAGGACTCCAGGCCCCAGCGGGTGGCCAGCTCGTCGAGCCGCTGCGGATCGGCCGGCGTGCGGGGCAGCGCGGGGTCCCGGTCCAGGGCCACCGGCGCGTCGGTCACCACCCGCACCACCGGCTCGACGACGCCCAGGTAGTCGCTCGCCGCCATCAGCTTCGCCCGCACCCCGGCCGCCATCCGGCCGTCGTCCGGCCGGGTCACCGCGGCGAGCAGCTCACCCCAGGAGTCGAACCGCCCGACCAGCGTCGCGGCCGTCTTGGCACCGACACCGGGCACCCCGGGGAGGCCGTCCGAGGGGTCGCCGCGCAGCATCGCCATCTCCGCGTAGGCCGCGCCGGCCCGCTCTGCGGGCAGCCCGAACTTCGCCGCGACCTCGGCCGGGTCCAGAAGCTCGGCCCGGTTCAGGCCGCGCCCGATGTAGAGCAGCCGCACCTGCGGCTCGTCCCGGACGATCTGGATCAGGTCGCGGTCCCCGGACACCGCCAGCACCGGCCCGGTCCCCGCCCGGTGCGCGAGCGTCCCGATGACGTCGTCCGCCTCGTGGCCCTCGGCCCCACCGGTGCAGATCCCGGCCGCCGCCAGCACCTCCATGATCACCGGGACCTGCGGGGCGAGGGTGTCCGGCACCTCCTCCGGGACGCCGGCGGGCACCTGGTCCGCCTGGCTCGCCTCGACCACCCGGTGCGCCTTGTAGGACGGCAGCGCCGCCACCCGGAACGCCGGGCGCCAGTCGAGGTCCAGGCACGCCACCAGCTCGCGCGGCCGGTGCTCGGTGACCAGCCGGGCGATCATGTCGGTGAACCCGCGCACCGCGTTCACCGGGGTGCCGTCGGGTGCGGTGATGCTCTCCGGGACACCGAAATAGGCACGGAAGTACATGCTCGCGGAGTCCAGCAGCATCAGCGGGCGGTCGCTCATGGCCGGTGAGTCTGGCATTCGGTACCCCTGGGGGAGGGCCCGGCCACCACCCGTTCGGCATGATGGGGCGGTGGAGCACAGCGGGACTGCCCCGGTGGGCAGGGGTGAGCAGGAGTGGGCCGTGGACCGCGACGGGTTCGTGCTGGCGCAGGAGCGGAACGGGCACGCGGAGGACGGCCTGGCCGAGGCCGGGCCGCTGGCCAGGGAGTTCGCCGCGCTGACCGGTGAGCTGCTGGCCGCCGGCACGGTCGCCGACGTGCTGGCCAGGGTGGTCGCCGCGGTGCGCCGGGTGATCCCGGCCGCGGACCTGGTCAGCGTGACCCTGCGGGACGGCGACGGCTGCTTCCACACCCCGGTCGAGACCGGCCCGGCCGCGTCCGACATCGACGCCGAGCAGTACCGCAGCGGCCGCGGGCCGTGCGTGGAGTCCGCCAGGGCCGACGGCCCGGCGCTCGCCTACGCCGACGACCTGCGCTCCGACGACCGCTGGCCGGAGTTCGCCGAGGCCGCCGTCCGGCACGGCTACCTGTCGGTGCTGGCGAGCTCGCTGGTGCCCGACGCCGTCCCGCCGCGGCTGCCCGGCGCACTGAACGTGTACGGCCGGGAGCCCGGCGCGTTCGTCCCCGCCGACCGGGACCGGCTGCTGCTGCTGTCCACCCACGCCTCGCTCGCGCTCGCCTCCTGCACCGCGGTGTCCGCCGCCGGACTGCAGGAGGCGCAGCTGCGGCAGGCGATCGCCTCGCGGGACGTCATCGGGCAGGCCAAGGGCATCCTGATGGCGCGCCGCGGGCTCACCGCCGACGCCGCGTTCGACGTGCTCCGGCGCACCTCGCAGGACCTGAACGTGAAGCTCGTCGAGCTCGCCGGGACCCTCGCCGCGCGGCCCTCCGCGCTCGACGGGGAGTGACCGGCCGGACGTGACGATCGTCGCTCCCCGCAGGTGGGCAGCTGTACCCGGGCGGCGGTCGCACACCCCGCGTGCCCGCATACGCTGCGAGCCATGACCGACGCCGTCGCCACCGGGCTGTTCGCCGACCGGCTCCGCCGGGCCGGCGAGCACGCCGCCGATCAGGGCACCGACGTGCTCTTCCTGACCCCCGGTACCGACCTGCGGTACCTGACCGGATTCGAGGGTTCGTCGCACGAGCGCCTGACCTGCCTGATCGTCCCGGCGGCCGGGCACCGCGCGCCGCCCGCCCTGGTCGTGCCGTCGCTGGAGGCGCCCGGCCTGGCCGGCATCCCGCTGGAGGCCCTCGGCATCGACCTCGTCACCTGGACCGACGGCGAGGACCCCTACCTGCTGGTCAGCGACCTGGCCGGGGGACCGACCCGGGTCGCGGTGGACGACGACATGCCGGCCCGGCACGTGCTCGGTCTGCGCGACGCCTTCCCGGACGTCCCGCAGACCCTCGGCGGCCCGGTGCTGCGCGAGCTCCGGATGCGCAAGGACGCGGCCGAGGTGGCCCGGCTGCGCGCCGCGGGCGAGGCGATCGACCGGGTGCACGCCCGGATCGGCGAGTGGCTCAAGCCCGGCCGGACCGAGGCCGCGGTCGCCGCCGATCTCACCGAGGCGATCCTCGCCGAGGGGCACACCGAGGCGGCGTTCGTCGTCGTGGGCTCCGGGCCGAACGGGGCCAGCCCGCACCACGACGTGTCCGACCGGGTGATCGAGCCCGGCGACGTCGTCGTCGTGGACATCGGCGGGCCGCTCCCGAGCGGCTACAACTCCGACTGCACCCGCACCTACGCGGTCGGCGCGGAGCCCGCCGCGGGCGTCCGGGAGACCTACGCGGTGCTGCAGGAGGCCCAGGAGCGCGCGGTCGCCGCGGTGCGCCCCGGCGCCACCGCCGCGTCGATCGACCGGGCCGCCCGCGAGCACATCGCCGCCGCCGGGCACGGGGCGCACTTCATCCACCGCACCGGGCACGGTATCGGCCTGGACGTGCACGAGGAGCCCTACATCGTGGACGGCAACGACCTGGTCCTCGAGGAGGGCATGGCGTTCTCCGTGGAGCCGGGCATCTACCAGGCCGGACAGTGGGGCGCCCGGATCGAGGACATCGTCGTGGTGACCGCGGACGGCGCGGAGCGGCTCAACCGCAACCCGCGGGACCTGGTCGTCCTGTAGGGGGTGTTGTTCCGGGGTGCGCTCGGGGTATCCCCTGAGCGTGCACGCGCCCCGCCCTGCCAGGGTGGGTTGTGCAACCCGTCGCCCACCCCGAGGAGATCCTGGTGAACGTCCCGCAGTCCCGCAGCCTGGTCCGCCCGCGCAACGGGACGGTGATCGCCGGGGTCTGCGCCGGGCTCGCCGACCGGTTCGGCCTCGGCCGCAACACCGTGCGGCTGCTGTTCGTGCTGTCCTGCCTACTGCCCGGCCCGCAGTTCGTGATCTACCTGGTGCTGTGGTTCATCATGCCGAAGGCCGACTTCTGACCGGCCGGACCGATGACCGCCCGGCAGGTGTCGGGGACCGGTGGCCCGGGTAGCCCCGGGTGATGCAGTACGAGATGTTCCTCAGCACCGTCCGCGACAGCGCCGAGCTGCCCGACCAAACCGCCGCCGACCGCGCCGTCCGGTCCACCCTGCGCGTGCTCGGCCACCGGCTGGCCGGCGGCCGGCCGGGGAACCTGGCGGCGCAGCTGCCCGGCGACCTCGGCGCCGCACTGGGCTCCGAGGGGGCCGGCGAGCGGTTCGACCTCGGCGACTTCTACCGCCGCGTCGCCGACGACGCGGGCGTCCCGCAGCCGCAGGCCCGCCGGAACGCCCGCGCCACGATGGCCGCGATCTCGGTCGCGGTGACCGACGAGGAGTACGGCAAGCTCGCCGTGCAGCTGCCCGCCGAGTACGCCGACCTGCTCCTGACCGACGCGGTGCGGCACCGCTGAGCGGTCCCTCAGCGGCCGGACCCGGACTCGTCCTCCCGGTCGAGCCGGGCCCGCCGCTCCTGCTCGCGGCGGCTGTACGCGGCCTGCCGGACGGCGCCCTCGTCGGCGAAGCCCGATCCCAGCGCACCGGCGATGGTTCCCATCGACGCCGACAGCACGGCGATCATCAGGTAGTCGCCGATCCCGGCCTCGCGCATGATGTTCGTGCCGAGATAGTCCGGCGGGATCACCAGCACCGCCGCGGTCAGCGTGATCCCGAACAGGAGCACGTACATGGTGAGCACGCCGAACGCGACCGTCAGCACCGTCGACAGGTTCGACAGCAGCATCTCCTCGCGCAGCGACCGGCTGCGCCGGGACTCCCACAGTCCGTTGTCCAGGATCAGCCAGGTGGTCATGCCGGTCAGCGCGACCAGCATGATCGTGGCCTGCCTGCCGACGCTCAGCGCGCTCGCCAGCTCCCAGATGTTCGAGTAGAAGATGCCGAACGCGGCTCCCGCGGCCGCCGCCGCGATGGCCGGCGAGAGGCTGGGCACCAGCCGCCACGGCCGGTTCGCCCGGACCATCCCGGCGAGCAGCCGGACCCGGCCGCGCAGGCCGGTGAGGGAGAGCCGGACGTCGACCTGGTCCTCGACGCCTTCGCTACCCGCGCCGCCGGTGGTGTCGCCGGGGGAGCCGCGGCCGGCCGGTGCGAGCCGGGTCAGCGGGCCCGCCCGGCCCGCGTCGGAGTCCTGGCCGACCCGCTCCCGCCCCTGGGCCGGGAACAGGTGCCGGGTGACCAGCCGGAACACGGTGTCCCGGCAGCGCCGGTACTGGTCGAACGCGCCCAGCGCGGGCAGCGACACCAGCCCGACCCGGGCGCCGGTGGCGCCGTCGGCGACGACCGGGTCGCTGCCCGCCCGCCGCGGCAGGTCGGTGATCAGGACGACCGCGTCGAGACCGTCCTGCTCCCGGGCCCGCTCGCCGATCTCGATCATCGGCAGCGCGCCGTGCCGGTCCAGCGCGATCCGGTGATCGGTGACCCGGACCTCCCAGCTGCCGTCGGCGTCGCGATCAAGCAGATCGGGCAGCTCGCGGGCGAGCCGGTGGGCGAGTTCGGTGGGCAGGCCGGGATCGGCGACGAGGCCGAGGACGATGGGACGGGACGATTCGGTCACGGCGCGGCACGGTAGGCGCCGGGCACGGTCCCGCGCATCCCGGGGCCACCGGTGTCACGATCGGCGATCACGACCAGCGATCACGACCACCGGTCACGAAGGGGCCTTCACGGAAAGGGGTGACGCCGGTGTCCGGTGACTGTCCGAAGCGGATGCGCTTCGGGCCCTGCGGCGGGGTCCGGCCGGACCTGGGTTGCGAGCTCGGGACCGGTCCCTGCCCGTTCACCGCGGGCCCGGTGGTGCGCTGGCCGGACCCGCCCGTGCGGTCCGCCCGCCCGCGGGCGCTGGCCGGGGACGGCCCGGTCGTGCTCGCCGACCTGACCTCCCCGCCCTACGACGCCGCGGCGCTCGCCCGGCACGCCCGGATCCTGTCCGGCAGCTGTGACGCGCTGCTGATCGGGCAGTACCACGACGCCCCGGACTTCCCGCCGACGCTGCTCGCCGCGCTGGTCCGGGAGGCCGGCGGACGGCCCTGGGTGACGCTGACCTGCCGGGACCGCAACCGGGTCGTCCTGGAGCAGGACCTCGCCGGACTGGCCGCCGCAGGCACCGACGCCGTGTTCTGCGTGACCGGCGACGCCCGCGCCCCCGGCGTGCGCCCGGACGTCAGCCAGGTGTTCGACCTGGACGGCACCCGGCTGGCCGGGCTGGCCGCCGGGGCCGGGCTGGCCGCCGTCGTGCCGGAGGCGCCCGCGGCGCCGCCGGTGGACCTGCGGCCGGCCCGGCTCGCCGAGAAGCAGCGGGCCGGGGCCGGCGCCGCCGTGCTCAACCACGCCGGCTCGCCGGCCCGGGTGGCCCGGTTCGTCGACCGGGCCCGCGGCGCCGGCGCGACCCTGCCGGTGCTGGCCGGGGTCGCCGTGTTCACCGACGATGCCGGTGCGCGGACCCTGCAGGCGTTCCCCGGCCTGGAGCTCGATCCGGCCACGGTGCGGGCGGTGCTGGCCGCACCGGACCCGGTGGAGGCCGGGATCGGTGCGGCCGTCGACGAGGCCGTCGCGCTGCTCGCGGTGGACGGCGTCGCGGGGGTGAACCTGTCCGGCCGCGGCACCTCCGCCGACGACACCGCCGCCACCGGGATCAAGGCCGAGATCGCCCGCCGGATCCGGGACCGGGTCCGCGGGTAGACCGCCCGGCACCGGGTAGCCCGCACGCATGGCCGATCCCGTCCCGGAGCGCATGGAGCTCGAGTTCGACACCGTCGCCGGCTGGACCGGCCACGCGGTCGCCGAGCTCGGCGACGACCATGCCGAGCCGGCCGCCTGCCGCGGCAGCGCCAGCCCGGCCGGGCTGGACTGGCTGGCCGCGCGGTGCGGGCTGCGCCCCGGCGACCTGCTCGCCGACGTCGGCGGCGGCACCGGCGGCCCGGCCGCCTACGCCCGGCGGACCACCGGTGCCGCCCCGGTGGTGATCGACCCGATGCCGGCGGCGTGCCGGGCGGCCGCGACGATGTTCGGCCTGCCCGCCGTGGTCGGCGGCGGCGACGCGCTGCCGCTCGCGACGGCGTCGGCGCGGGCCTGCTGGAACCTCGGCGTGCTGTGCACGGTGCGCGACAAGGCCGCGGTGCTCGCCGAGGCGCACCGGGTGCTGCGCCCTGGCGGATCGCTGGGCCTGCTGGTGTTCGTCGCGGACCGGCCGCGCCCGCCCGGCGCGCCGGACGGGAACCTGTTCCCGGCCCGGACCGCGGTGCACGAGCTGCTGGCGGCGGCCGGGTTCGCCCGCACCGCCGAGGTGGCGCTGACCGAGCTGCCGCCGGCCCCCGCGGCGTGGCGGCAGCGGATCGACCGGGTCGAGAACGTCCTGGACCGCGACCACGGCGACGACCCGCGGTTCGCCGCCGCCCAGGAGCAGTCCCGGCGGATCGGCGCGCTGATCACCGACGGCGTCGTCGAGGGCAGGCTACTGCACGCGACCGCCCGCTGATCGGTTGCGCACCAGCGGTTTTCACCGGGCGGACCCGGGTAGGCGGCGGGCAGCCGACAACGAGGAGAACACATGCGCGCACTGACCTGGCACGGCCACCGCGACGTCCGGGTGGACACCGTCCCGGACCCGGTGATCGAGCAGCCCGACGACGTGATCGTCCGGATCACCAGCAGCGGGCTCTGCGGCTCCGACCTGCACCTCTACGAGGTGCTCAGTCCCTTCCTCGATCCCGGTGACGTGCTCGGTCACGAACCCATGGGGATCGTCGCCGAGACCGGGTCCGCGGTGACCGCGCTGTCGGTCGGGGACCGGGTGGTGGTCCCGTTCAACGTGAGCTGCGGGAACTGCTGGACCTGCGGGCAGGGACTGCAGTCGCAGTGCGAGACCACCCAGAACCGCGAGATGGGGATGGGGGCATCGCTGTTCGGCTACACCAAGCTCTACGGCCAGGTGCCCGGCGGGCAGGCCGAGTACCTGCGCGTCCCGTTCGGCAACTCGCTGCCGATCGCGGTGCCGGAGGGCCCGGCGGACGACCGCTTCGTCTACCTGTCCGACGTGCTGCCCACCGCCTACCAGGCCGTGCAGTACGCGGACACGCCGCAGGACGGCACGCTCGTCGTGCTCGGCCTCGGGCCGATCGGCGACATGTGCACCCGGATCGCGCGCCGGCTCGGCGTGGCCCAGGTGATCGGCGTCGACCTGGTCCCGGAGCGGCTGCGCCGGGCGCAGGCCCGCGGCACCACCGCGCTCGACCTGCGCAACGGCGACGACGAGGTGCGGGAGGCCGTCCAGGGGCTGACCCACGGCCGCGGCGCCGACGCCGTCATCGACGCCGTCGGGATGGAGGCGCACGGCTCGCCGCTGGCGAGCACCGGCCAGAAGCTGGCCGCGGTCGCGCCGTCCGGCATCGGGCAGACCCTGATGCAGAATATGGGTGCCGACCCGACGACGGCGCTGGAGCTGGCGATCTCCCTGGTCCGCCGCGGCGGCACCGTGTCGCTGTCCGGCGTCTACGGCGGCAGCGCCACCCCGCTGCCGATGCTCACCCTGTTCGACAAGCAGATCCAGCTGCGGATGGGCCAGGCCAACGTGTGGCGCTGGGTGCCCGAGCTGCTTCCGCTGCTCGGCGACGACGACCCGCTGGGCGTCGACGACTTCGCCACCCACCGGCTCTCGCTGGAGCAGGCGCCCGACGCCTACGCGATGTTCCAGGAGAAGTCCGACGACGCGGTGAAGGTGCTGTTCACACCCGCCGCCTCCTGATCGGACCGGTCCTCCCCGTGGCTATCGTGATCGTCTGTCACACCCTCGGGGAGGAACCGGATGACGACCGTGCGGGACGGGGCCGAACGGGCCAGGACGAACCTGAAGCGCCGTGACCAGGCGCGTCTGGTGCTGCCCGACGACCGCGACCCGGTCGGGCTGCTGGAGGGCCAGCATGCCTCCCGGCTCCCTGATCTCGTCCCGGTCCGGGTCGGGCGGATGCTCCAGTCGCCGTTCGCCTTCTACCGCGGCGGCGCCGCGCTGATGGCCCGGGACCTGCGCGACGCGCCGGTCTCCGGGATCGACGTGGTGCTGTGCGGCGACGCGCACATCTCCAACTTCGGGTTCTACGCCTCGCCGGAGCGCGAGCTCGTGTTCGACCTCAACGACTTCGACGAGGCCGGCGTCGGGCCGTGGGAGTGGGACGTCCGCCGGCTCGCGGCGAGCGTCCACATCGGCGGCCGGGACATCGGCCTGTCCGAGGACGCCTGCTCGGACGCGGTGGTCGCCGCCGCCGACTCCTACCGCCGGGTCCTGCGGCAGTTCGTCGAGCTGTCCGCGGTGGAGCGCTACTTCTACCGGGTGGACACCTCCGACGTCGCCGAGCGGCTCGGCGAGGCGGGCCGCCGGACCTGGCTCAAGGCCACCGACAAGGCCCGCGGCCGCACCTCGGAGCAGGTGCTGCGCAAGCTCACCGTGCAGTCCGAGAACGGCGTGCTGCGGATCGACGACCAGCCGCCGGTGCTGCAGCACGTGAACCACGCGTCCGCCGACGACATCCCGGAGCTGTTCGACCAGTACCGCTCCACGCTGCGCGAGGACGTCGCGTTCCTGCTGGCCCAGTTCCGGCCGGTGGACTTCGCGCTGCGGGTGGTCGGTGTCGGCAGCGTCGGGACCCGCTGCTACCTGATCGCGCTGGAGGGGCCGGCCGGGGAGGTGCTGTTCCTGCAGGCCAAGGAGGCGCAGGCGTCGGTGCTGACCAGCCACGGCGGCCGGCCGGCGGTGATCCCCGGCTACGAGGGCGCCGCCGACCACGTCGAGGGCCACCGGGTGGTCGCCGGGCAGCGCATCCTGCAGGCCACCTCGGACCCGTTCCTCGGCTGGATCACCGGCTGGGCGGGGGAGTCCGACGACCGGCCGCGGGTCGACTACTACTGGCGCCAGTTCCGCGACATGAAGGGCTCGATCGACCCGGCCGCGCTGTCCCCGGTGGAGTTCCGCGCCTACGGCGCGCTCTGCGGGGCGCTGCTCGCCCGCGCGCACGGGCAGTCCCCGGGCGGCCGGGTGATCGCCGGCTACCTCGGCCGGTCCGAGCGGTTCGCAGTGGCGACGGCCGGGTGGGCCGCCGGGTACGCCGACGTCGCCGAGGCCGACTTCGAGGCGGTCACCGCCGCCGTCGCGGCCGGCCGGCTGCCGGTGGAGCGCGGCGTCTGATCCCGCCGGCCCGTAGTGCTACGCAGGTGGCGGCGCGCGCCGGGGGGCTAGGTTGCGGCGCATGAGCCGAGCCGAGTCCGTGACCTCCGCCGGGACCGTGCGCGGGGTGCGCCGCGCGATGATCGTCGCGGTGGTCGGGGCGCTGCTCGTCGCCTCGCTGCTGGGCATCGTCGCGCTGCTCGGCGGGGACTTCGGCGAGCTGCAGTTCCGGATCGTGCTGACCACGCTGGTGGTCGCCGCGTTCGGCACGACGGCGCTGTGCCATCTCGCCGTCGTCACCCGCGCCGTGCGGGTGGTCGGTTTCGCCGGGATCGTCGCCGGCGCCGGGGCCGCGATCTGCGCGCTGGCGCTGATCTGGCGGGACTGGGCGTCGGCGACCGGGCCCGAGGAGGGCCTGTTCAAGTCGTTCGTCGTGCTCAGCGTGCTCGCGGTGAGCCTGGCGCACGCCAACCTGCTCCTGCTGCTCGCCGGCAACCGGCACCGGGTGATCCGGGCCGGGCTGGCGGCGACGCTCGCCGCGATCGCGGTGGTCGCGACGATGATCCTGCTCCCGGTGCTCACCGACGGCGCGATCCCGGGCAGCGGCGACGACGGGTACTGGCGGTGGCTGGGGGTCGCCGGGATCGTCGACGCGCTCGGCACCATCGCGCTGCCGGTGCTCGCCGCGGTGCTGCGCCCGCGCCCGGCACCCGACGGCGGGGCCCCTGACCCGGCCACGGCACCGGCCCAGGTCGGTGGCGGGACCGGGGCCGGGGAGCCGGTCCGGCTGCGCCTCGGCCTGCCCGCCGGCCTCGCCGACCGGCTGGCCCGGCACGCCGGCGGCGGCGCCCTGGAGAACGCCGCGCTGGACGCGATCGACCGCGGGCTCGCCGCCGCCGAGTCGTCCCGGCCGGTACCGGTGGGCGACCCGCCGACCCGTTCGGTGCCGGATCCGGCGCGCCCGGCCCCGGATGTGCCAGGGTCGTAGCCCCTACGCACGCGCGAAAGACCGAGGAGGCCGCATGACGGAGGCGACCGGGGAGGCGACCGGGACCGAGATCGCGGTGGCGGTCGACGGTTCACCGGGCGCGGTCCAGGCCGCCCACTGGGCGCGTGACCTGGCAGAGGTGTGGCGGATGCAGGTCCGCCTGCTGCACGTCACCGCCGGGCCGGACGCGCCTGCGGACCTGGAGCGGCTGGCCGGGGAGACCGGTGCCGGGCTGCAGCTGCTGCCCGCACCGCCCGGCGCGGGCACCGACGGGATCGCCGACGCGGTACTGGCGGCGACCGGGCCGGCCCGGATGCTCGTCGCGGGCAGCCACGGTGCCGGGGCGACCGGCGCGATGCTCGCCGGCCGGTTCGCCGACCGGGTGGCGCGCAGCGCACCGGTCCCGGTGACGATCGTGCGGGACGCCGAGCCGGGGGCCGAGGGGGTCGTCGCCGGCGTCGGCGGCGGCGAGTGCGACCACGACGAGGCCGTCGTCGCCGAGGCCGCCGCGCTGGCCGCCGCCTGGGCGGCCCCGCTGACCCTGGTGCACTCCTGGTCGGACGTCGTCGCCCGGGCGGGCACCCGGCTGCACCGGGTGCAGGCCGACCGGGAGACGGTCGCCGGTGCGGCGCACGCGGCGCTCGAGGCCGCGGCCACCACCGCCCGCGACCTGGTGCCGGACGTGCACACCCGGATCGTCGAGGGCACCGCACTGCGGGCGCTGCTCGACGTCGCCGCGACTGCCAGGGCGGTGGTGGTCGGCCCGTACGGCGCCACGCCGCCGGTCGGGATGCAGCTCGGCTCGACGAGCCGGTCGCTGGTCGCGTTCGCACCCTGCCCGGTCGTCGTCCTGCCGGCCCGGGTCAGCGCCGCAGGTACGCCAGGGTGAGCGCGGCCAGCGGGCCGAGATCCTTGTAGTCGGCCACCTCGGGCGGCAGCGTCTGCAGCACCGACACCAGCCGGTCGCGCCACGCCGGTACCCGTTCGAGCCGGTCCAGCGCGAGCAGCCGGATCCCGATCAGGAACAGCACCGAGCCGGTCAGCGGGAGCCGGACCAGGTGCTGCACCTCGGTCCGCAGGTGGATCTCCCGGCCCGGGTCGGTGACCCGCAGCGGACGGCGGGCCGGTGCCCAGGACGGCGCCGCGTCCAGCGACAGGTCGAGCCGGTCGTCGGGCTGCAGCCCCCAGTTGAGCCGCCGGTAGACCTCGCCCGGCGCCATCCGCAGCAGGAACCCCTCGGCCCGCTCGAACACCCCGCCGGGACCGTTCCCGGGCACCGGGCCGTGCAGCTCGCGGAAGCTCATCCCGGCGTCGAACCCGACCGACCAGACCGACGCGGCGGCGACCGCGCCGGCGTCGAGCCAGAGCCGTCCCTCGCGGGCGCCGAGCACGACGACGTCCTCGGTGAGCTGCCGGGAGGCGAACCGCAGCGGATGCTCGGGCAGCGTCGACCCGTCGCCGAACACGAACTCCTGATCGACGCCGAGCCGGGTGTTGCGGAAGCGGTACCGGTCGCCGTCGCGGACCAGTGAGCAGGTGTCCGGCTGCTCGGCGGCGAGCCTTCCGGTGAGGTGGAGCAGCGCGTCCCAGCAGGCGGCCCGGCTGTGCCCGGCGGCGACGAACCGGGCCGGTTCCCGGTCCAGGATCGCGGCCCGCTGCGCCGCGACCGTCTCGTAGCCGTCGGCGGAGCCGGGGACGTGCAGGACCGTCCCGCCCCACGAGCCGGCCTCGGTCGGCCGGGCGACACCGGCCGGCTCGACGTTCGCGCTGATCCGGTAGGTGCTGTGCGGCAACGGGAACGGGTAGGACGCCAGGTCGTCCGGGTAGGCGGTCACAGGTCCAGCTCCAGGGCCGGGCCGGCGGCCCGGGACACGCAGAGCGCGATCCGGCCGTCCAGCCCGGCGTGCACGGCGTCCCGGTGCTCGACGGCGCCGTGGCGGACCGGGGTCAGGCACTCGCCGCAGACGCCGTTGCGGCACAGGCTGGGCGCGGCGACCCCGATCCGGTGCACCGCGTCGAGCAGCGACTCGGCGGCCCCGACCTCGACGGTCCGCCCGCTGCGCCGCAGCACCGCGCGGAACGGCCGCCCCGGCTCGGTCCGCCGCTCGAAGTCCTCGCTGTGCACCCGGGCGTCCACCCAGTGCGCGTCCCGGGCGGCCGCCCCGACGGCCGCCGTCAGGCCGGGCGGGCCGCAGCTGTACAGGTGGCTGCCGAACGGCGCCGTCGTCACCAGCCGGAGGATCCGCCCGGCCGCCGCCGCGCGCCCGGTGACGGTGGTCAGCCGGTCCCCGCAGAGCTCCCGCAGCTCGTCCAGGTGCGGCGCGGCACCGGTCCGGTGCACGTACAGCACCGAGAACGGGTTGCCCCAGAACGCGTGCCAGCGGACGTGCGACAGCACCGGTGTCACCCCGATCCCGCCCGCGACGAGCAGGTGTCTGCGCGCCGTGTCGACCGGGGCGAACCCGCTGCGCGGCATCGTCGCCCGCATCCGGTCACCGGGCCGCAGCCGGTGCATCCGGCGGGACCCGCCGGAGCCGTCCCGGCGCAGCGCGACCGAGACGTGCCACCGGTCCGGGGTGATCGACGTGCCGGTCAGCGAGTAGGCGTTCCAGCGCCCGGGCGCCCACTCCAGGCCCAGGTGACTGCCCGGCGGGTAGGACGGCGGCGGCCCGCCGTCGGCGCGGGTGAACGCGACCGAGCGGACCCCCGGGCACGCCTCGGTCACCGCGTCGACCCGCAGCTCCAGCGTCACACCGGGCTCCCGAGGAACGCGGCGTGCGTGCGCGAGTGGTGGTGCGCGACGACCAGCCGGTGGGCGCATCCCGGGCAGCGCACCGGGCCGCCGATCGCGGCGGTCGCGGCGAACCGCAGGTGGCAGTGTCCGCAGTGGATCGCGCGCGGCCGGGGCCCGTGCGGGTCGGTGTCCACGTCGGTCGGCCGCAGGTCCAGTTCGGAGTCCAGCGCGCCGCGGGCCAGCGCCGCCGCCCGGACCTGCTGGACCTCGCTCTCGGTGCCGGTGACCAGGATCCGCCAGCCGGTGACCATCGTGGGCAGCTCGGTGTCGAGCAGCCCGCCGGCGTCCGCGGCGGTCCCGAGCACCCGCAGCCGGTCACCGGCACGCAGCGGCGGCGGCACCGCGGTGCCCACCGCGACGACCAGGTGCGGGGCGGCGGAGCGGCCGGCCGCGGGATAGCGGGGCAGCGTCGTCTGCTCCACCGCCAGGTACGGCGGGACGGGCGTGGGCATGGTGGTCCTGTCCTGGGCACGGGCTGTGCCGGTCTGTACCGATCCGGGCCGATCCGGGGCCGGGCCGATCCTACGGCGGCCCGGGGCTCAACCGCTGCCGTGCCCGGCCGGGAAGAATCGCCCTTCGCCCGCGACCTCGACCACCACGCGGTCGCCGGGCCGCACGTCCGACCGGCCCGGGACCCTCGCCAGCAGGCCGGTGCCGTCGAGATCGAGCACCACCGTGGCGTCCGGGCCGTGGAAGACGACGTCGGAGACCTTGGCGGTGGGTTCGCGGTCGCCGTCCGGGGCCCGCAGCCGCAGCTGCTCGGGACGCAGGAGCAACCGGCCCGGCCCGGTGCCCGCCGGGACCGGGATGCGGCCGAGCACGGTGCCCGCAGCGCCCTCGGCCACGTCCGCGGCGAGCACCACGGCGTCGCCGACGAAGCTGCCCACCCCGACGTCGGCGGGGGAGTCGTAGAGGGTGCGCGGCGGCGCGCACTGCACCACCCGCCCGCCGCGCAGGACGGCGACCAGATCGGCGGTGCCCAGCGCCTCCTGCTGGTCGTGGGTGACCAGCACCGCCGTCGCACCGGCGGCGGTGAGCGCGTCGCGGACCTGACCGCGCACCTCCGCGCGCAGCCCGGCGTCCAGCGCGACGAACGGCTCGTCGAGCAGGACCAGCGCCGGGGCGGGCGCCAGCGCCCGGGCCAGCGCCACCCGCTGCTGCTGGCCGCCGGACAGCTCGGCCGGCATCCGGTCGCCGTACCCCGCGAGCCCGACGAGCTCCAGCACCTCGCCGATCCGGTCGCCGCGGCGGGCCCGGCGGTCCAGCCCGAACCCGACGTTCGCCGCGACGTCGAGATGGCCGAACAGCGCGCCCTCCTGGGAGACCAGGCCGACCCGGCGGCGCTCCGGGGCGACGGCCACGCCGTCCCCGGCGACCAGCCGGCCGCGGAGCCGGATGCTGCCCCGCTCGGCCGGATGGAACCCGGCGACCGTGCGCAGCAGCGTCGTCTTGCCGCAGCCGGAACCGCCGAGCACGGCAGTGAGCGTCCCGGCCGGCACGGCCAGGTCCACGCCGGACAGCACCGGGGTTCCCGGATGTCCGGCGTGGACGCCGTCCAGCACCAGTGCGGGCTCCTCGTCCATCAGTCCCCTCCTCTGCGCCGGAGCACCCGGTCGAGCACGAGCGTCGGAATCGCGGCCAGCAGCACCAGCAGCACCGCGTACGGGGCGGCCGCGGCGAACTGGCTCGCCCCGGTCCGCGACCAGATCGCCATCGCCAGGGTCTCGGTGCCGGTCGGCCGGAGCATCAGCGTGGCGGGCAGCTCGCGGGCGACCGACACGAACACCAGCGCCGCCGCGGCCACGATCCCGGGCGCCGCCAGGGGCACGGTGACCCTGGCCAGGGTCTGCAGCCGGCCGCGGCCCAGCGACCGGGACGCCTCCTCCAGCCGCACCGGGGCGTCGGACACCGCGGTCCGCACGATGCCGACGGCCAGCGGCAGGAACAGCACCGCGTAGCCGGCGATCAGCATCGGCAGCTGCTGGTAGAGCTGCGGGAAGACCCGGATGCCCAGGTAGACCAGCGCCAGCCCGACGGTGACGCCGGGCAGCGCGAACCCGAGATAGGTGAGGTTCTCCAGGGCCCGCACCAGCCGCCCCCGGTGCCGGGCGGCGAGCACCCCGACCGGCAGCGCCAGCGCGACGGTGAGCAGCGCACCGAGCCCGGCGACCCGGAAGGTGTCCAGCGCGGTCGCGGCGAGGTGCGGGAGGTCGATGCCGGCCGACGCGCCGGCGATCGTCCAGACGGTGAGGCTGTAGGCCGGGACGCCGAGCGAGATCCCGATGACGACGAGCACGACCAGCAGCCCGGCCGGCGTCCACCGGCCCAGCGGGGTCGGCCCGGCCCGGCGGCCCGCGCCGCGCCCGACCCGTTCGGTGGACCGGCCGCGCACCCGGGCCTCGGCGATCGTCACCACGATCGCCAGCGCGACCAGCGCCAGCCCGAGCACCGCGGCCGGCGTCGGGTCGAAGGTGGACCGGTAGCGGGTGAAGATGCCGAGGGTGAAGGTGTCGAAACGCATCAGCGACGGCACCCCGAAGTCGCTGATCACCGAGAGTGCGACCAGCAGCGCCCCGGCCAGGACGGCCGGCCACACCCGGCGCAGCGTGACGGTCAGCAGGACCCGCACCGGGCCCAGGCCGAGCGACCGGGCAGCCTCCTCCATGCCGGCGTCGCCCCGGGAGAGCGTGGCCGACACGGCGAGGAAGACGTAGGGGAAGCTGACCGAGCTGAGCACCAGCAGCGTCCCGCCGAAGCCGACGATCCCGGGGAAGCCGGAGATCCAGCCGAATCCGGCGACGTAGGACGGCACGGCCAGCGGCAGCGCGAACAGCACCCCCCACACCCGGCGTCCGGGCAGGTCGGTGCGCACCACCAGCCAGGCCGCAACGGTCCCGACGACCATGCAGACCAGCGTCGCGCTCACGGTCAGCACCACCGTGTTCGCGAACAGCTGCCCGGTCCGCGGCCGGGTCAGCACGTTCACCACGTAGTCCGGTCCGCGTTCGAACGACCGGATCGCGAGATAGACCAGTGGGGTGAGCATCAGCAGCCCGGCCAGTGCGGCACCGGCGACCAGCGCCGGTGCCGCCCCGCCGGACCGCCGTCGGACGGCGCTGCGGAGCACGATCAGCTCATGCCGGCTTCTTGCAGCATCTCCAGGGTCTCCTCCAACGTCCGGAGATCCGCCAGGTCGATGTCGGGCTGCTCCAGCTCGGTGATGTCGGGCATGTCGTAGACCGTGGAGGTGATCCCGGACCGGACCGCGTACTCACCGGAGGTGTCGACGAAGTACTGCTGGGCGACCTCGGAGGTCAGGAACGCGACCAGCTCCTGGGCGCGGGCCGGATCGTCGGCGGTGTCCATCACGCCCGCTCCGGCGACGTTGACCAGGCCGAGCGGATCACCGCCGACGTGGTGGTTGCGGGTGCGCAGGTTCTCCTCGCCGAGCTCCTCCATCTTGGAGTAGATGTAATAGTGGTTGACGAGCCCGATCTGGATCTGGCCGTTCTCGATCCCGTCGATCACGCCGTGGTTGTTGTTGAACCGCTCCGGGTTCTGCGCGTCGAAGTCCGCGAGCCACTGCCGCGCACCGTCGTCGCCCCTGTCCAGGCGGACCGCGGTGACGAAGGTGTTCCACGACGAGTTGCCCGGCGGGAAGCCGATCTGGCCCGCCCAGCGCGGGTCGAGCAGGTCGTCGAGGCTCTGCGGCAGCTCGTCGGGGGTGAGGTCCTGCGAGTCGTAGGCGATCACCCGGGCGCGCGCGGAGGTGGCGGTCCAGGAGCCGTCGGCGGCGACGTAGCCGTCGACGACGCCGTCGTACACCTCGTCGTCGAGGGGGACCAGCCGGCCGGCCTCGGACAGTGCGCCGAGCGCCCCGGCGTCCTGGGCGAAGAACACGTCGGCCGGGCTCGCCTCGCCCTCCTCCAGGACCTGGGCGACGAGCTCGGCGGTGTCGCCGTACCGGATGTCGAGCGGGATGCCGGACTCGGCCTCGAACTGGTCGAGGAGCTCCTGGACCCGGCTCTCCGAACGTCCGGAGTAGACGGTGAGCGGGGCGGCGTCGCCGGCGGTGGTTCCGTCCGGTGGTGCGGCGGCGTCATCGGCGGGGGCGCCCGCGCAGGCGGTGAGGGCCAGTGCAGCTGCGGCTCCTGCGGCCAGCAGTCTCCAGTGGTGGGACGTCGGTCGTTCGGTGATCTGCATTGATCGCTCCGGGGTCGTGTCACGACGGTCGCCGGCGCGACGCTACCTCCCAAACGTACATTCAGGATGAAACAGATGTTGCGAATTGACCGGTCCAGCCGGTCACCCCGGACGGGTGACCGGGGTCACCAGGACTGATGAACTCCGGTCCGCGGGGCTAACGCTGCTGGTCGGAGCGCGATGAACCGGCATCGGAGGCGACCGGGAGGGGGTGCGTCGTGGAACAGCACGGACCGTCGTACCGCCCGCGACACGCCGCGACCGGGACGCGCCCGGCGGCGCCGGTCGAGCCCGCCGCGGGCCCGGGCCCCGACGGACGGCTCCCCGGGTTCCCGGACGCACTGCTGCCCCGCCGGCGGTCGCCGCGACTCGTCGGCGCCGGGCTGGTCGCCGCGATCGCCGGCCTGCTCGCCGTGTTCACCGGGGTGGTCGTGGCCGCGGACCGGGCCGGACCGGCCGCCGGGCCCGCCGCGGCGGCGAGCGCGGCGATCACCGAGTGGCGCGACGGCGGCGGGCAGGTCCGGGTCACCCGCATCACCGAGGATCTCGCCGCGATCACCCGGGCGGCCGATCTCGCGACCATGCGGGACGCGTGCCGCGACCTGCGCGACGACGTCGCCACGGCCCGCGCCTACCCGCCGATCCCGGACCCGCGCGCCCAGGCGTCCTGGGATGCGGGGCTGGACGCCGGTGCCGACGCGGCCCGGAACTGCGTCGCCGGGGCCTCGCTGGGGGATGCGGGGCTGCTCGGGGCGGCCGCGGACGACCTGGACGGGATGAGCGGGCACCTCGCCGACGTCGCCGCCCGGATCGCAGAGCTCGCGGCCTGAGCCCGCCCCGGCCGAGCCCCGGCCGGACGAGTCCCGGGTCGTGCCGAGCCGTGCCGCGGCGGCCGGACCGGCCGACTCGCTCCGACCTGGCCGGCTCCGACGCCGCGCCGAGATGCCGCTCAGCGCGCGATGTTGATCTTCACGGCCCGCTGAGCTGCATCTCGGCGATGGGAGGGGTGCGGCGGGGGAGTCCCGGTTCCCGCGCGGCGAACATCACTAAATATGCCCAGTTGTTCAAGTGTGGGGTATGACTCTCTCTGATCGGTCGCGATCATCCGGTTCGTCCGGTGCGCGGCCAGCCCGACGCAGCGCAGGAGGACCCCGTGACCCGCATACGTGCCCTGACCCGGCTGGCCGCCGCCGCGGCCGCGGTCCTGCTCACCGCGGGATGCATGCAGACCACCGGCGGCGGCGAGGCCGGCGGCGACCCGCCGAACACCGTCACCTTCGCCACCGGCTTCGCGATCGACGACCTCGATCCGCTGGAGAACGGCTTCTGGGGCCCGGAGTTCGGCTACGTCGAGCTGCTGATGCGCCCGGACCGGGCGGGCGAGCCGACCCCCTGGGTGCTGACCGACCTGACCTCGACCGGACCGACGACGTGGCGGCTGACCCTCCCCGAGGGGGCGTCGTTCGTGAACGGGACGGTGCTCGACGGCGCCGCGCTGGCCGACCTGGTCACCTTCCAACTCGCCGAGAACGCGCCGCTGGCCGCCGCGCTCCCCGGCGCGACCGCGGCCGCCACCGGACCGCTCGAGGTCACCCTGACCACCACGCAGCCCGCTCCCAGCGTCCCGGCGCTGCTCGCCGACGAGTCGATCCTGCCGGTGTACGACGTCGCGGCCTACCGGGCGCACCGCGAGTCCGGGGCACCGGCGTCCGACCTGGTCGGTGCGGGCATCTACACCGGGCCGTACGTGGTCGACTCCCTCGACGGGTCCGCCGCGCAGCTGTCGCCGCGAGCCGATCACTGGCGGGGCGCCCCCGCGCTCAGCGCGGTGACCGTGCGGTTCGTGCCGGAGGCCTCTGCCCGGATCCAGGCGGTCCAGTCCGGGGAGGCGGACATCGCGCTGTACCCGTCGACGTCGTCGGCGCCGACGCTGGAGGCGCGCGACGACATCTTCTACGTGACCGGCGAGCCGACCGGTCCGACCTTCCAGCTGGTGCTCAACCAGCACCGGGCCCCGTTCGACGACGACCGTGCCCGCCGCGCCGTCTACTCCGCGGTCGACTACGACGCCATCGCGAACGACGTCATGAACGGGCTCTATCTGCCCGCCACCGGCCTCTACGTGGACTCCCGGCCGTGGGCCGAGAAGACCCAGACGACCGACGTCGCAGCCGCCGCGGCCCTGCTCGACGAGGCCGGCTGGGTCCGGGACGGCGAGGGCCCGCGCACCCGGGACGGGCAGGAGCTGCGGTTCTCCGTGCTCACCTACCCGCAGCAGCCCGACTCGGACACCATCGCGCTGGCGTTCCAGGCGCAGCTCGCCGAGCTGGGCGTCGGCGTCGACATCCGCCAGGTCCCGGATCTCGACGCGGCGATGCAGCAGCCCGCGGACTGGAACGCGGCCGTCGCGGGCAACGGGTTCATGTCCTACGGCGGTGACCACGTCTACCCGCTGGTCCGCTACGTGAGCACCGGCGGGGAGCGCAACCACGCCGGCATCTCCGATCCCGAGCTGGACGCCCTGATCGACCGGCTCGCCGTCGAGCTGGACACGACCGCTCGCGACGACCTGCTGCGACAGATCCAGTGGCGGATCGCCGAGCGCGGCCACCTCGCCTACATCGGGCTGCGCAAGCCGGCCGTCGTCACCGGACCGGCCTGGCAGGGCTACGAGATCGAGGGCTCCAACCTCTGGGTCTCCCACGACACGGCACCGACCGGCTGACCGTGCTCGCCGTCCTCAACCGGGTCGGCCAGGCAGTGCTCACCCTGGCCGCCGCAGGCGCGCTCGTCTTCGGGATGCTCGCCGTCACCCCCGGCGACCCGGCGCAGCGGGTGCTGCAGGCGCGCGGGATCACCGAACCGACCCCGGCCGCGGTCGCCGCGGTACGCGCCGAGCTGCGGCTCGACGAGCCGCTGCCGGTCCGGTTCGGGCGCTGGGCGGGCGACGCCGTCCGCGGCGACCTCGGCGTCTCGTGGCGGACCGGCCGGCCGGTGAGCACCGAGTTCGCCGACCGGCTCCCCGCGACACTGCGGCTGACCGTGGCCGCGCTCGGCCTGGCCGTCGGGGCGGCGCTGCTGCTCGGCACGGTCGCCGCACTCGGCGCCGGCCGGTGGCCGGACACCCTGGCCCGCGGGATCGCGCTCGGCGCGCTGGTGGTGCCGAGCTTCGTGCTCGGCGTGGTGCTGATCGACGTCCTGGTGGTCCGGGCCGGTCTCGGCCGGGTGATCGCCGACGGCACCTTGGCGACCGTGTTCCTGCCCGCGCTGGTGCTCGCGCTCGGCTCGGTCGCCATCTGGTCCCGGGTCCTGCGCACCAGCCTGCTGGAGGCCGGCTCGGCGACGCACCTGCGGGTCGCCGCCGCCCGCGGCGCGGGCCCGGTCCGGCGGCTGCTGGTGCACCAGCTGCCGAACGCGATCGCCCCGTTCCTCACCATGGTCGGGCTCGGCACCGCGTCGCTGATCGGCGGCGCCGCGATCGTCGAGAGCGTGTTCACCTGGCCCGGGGTGGGGCGCTTCACGGTCGAGGCGATCAACGGCCGCGACATGCCGGTGATCGTCGGGTTCACCCTGGTCGCGGTGGTCGCCTACGTCCTGGCGAGCCTGCTGATCGACCTGCTGTGCGCCGGGATCGACCCGCGCCTGCGGAGCCCGCGGTGACCGGCGCGGGGATCCTCACACCGGTCGCCGAGCCGCCGGTCCGGGCGGTCGGGCGCGGGCTCGGCCGGGCGCTGCTCGCCCGGCCCGCCGCCCGGGTCGGCCTCGCCTTCGCGGTGCTGCTGGTGGCCGCCGCCGTCGCCGGGCCGTGGTTGCTGCCCGATCCGGACGTGCCCGACTACACCCGCCAGCTCGCCCCGCCGGGACCGGAGCACCTGCTCGGCACCGACCAGGCCGGCCGCGACCTGCTCGCCCGCACGGTCGCGGGCGCGCGCAGCTCGCTCGGCGCCGCGGCGCTGGTGATGGCGCTGTCCGGGGTGATCGGGCTGGTCGTCGGCACCGTCGCCGGGGCCGTCGGCGGGATCGTGGACGCCGTCGCCACCCGGATCACCGACGTGCTGCTCGGGCTGCCGACGCTGGTCCTGACCCTGGCCGTGGTCGGCATCCTCGGCCCCGGCCACCTGAACCTGGTGCTCGCGATGGCGCTCACCAGCTGGGCCCACCTGGCCCGGATCGCGCGCAGCGTGGCCCGGGGAGCGGCCTCCCGGCCGGACGTGGTCGCCGCCCGGATGGCCGGGATCGGCCCGGTCCGCGCCGTGCTCACCCACGTCGTGCCGGGGGTGGCGGTGCAGGTGTCGGTGGCCGCCACCCTGGGACTGGGCGAGGCGGTGCTGGCGCTGGGTGCGCTGTCGTTCCTCGGGCTGGGCGCCCAGCCGCCGACCGCGGAGTGGGGCACCATGCTCGCCGCCGGCCGGGAGACCTTCGCCGCGGCGCCGTGGCAGCTGATCGGTCCGGGCGCCGGGCTGGTGCTCGCCGTCGCCGCCGCGACGCTGGTCGGCGACGCGCTGCGCGACGTCACCGATCCGGAGCGACGCCCGTGAGCGCGCTCTCGGTCCGCGGGCTCACCGTGGTGTACCCGGGCTGTGACCCGGCCCGGCCCGCCCTGCACGACGTCGACCTGGACATCCCGCCGGGCGGCCGGTGGGCCGTGGTCGGGCGGTCCGGCTGCGGCAAGACGACGCTGGTCCGCACGATCCTCGGCCTGCTGCCCCCGGGCGCGGTCGTCACCGGCAGCGTGCGCGTCGACGGGCGGGAGATCCTCGGGCTGCCCGAACCGGAGCTGCGCCGGCTGCGCGGGCGGACCATCGGCTACGTCCCGCAGGACCCGTTCGCGGCCTGCGACCCGCTGCGGACGGTCGGCCATCACGTGACCTCGGCGTGGCGGTCGCACCGGATGGTGCCGCCGCCCGGCCGGGTGGCCGCCGATCTGGCCGGGGTCGGCATCGACGACGCCGCCCGCTGCGCCGCCCGGCACCCGCACACCTGGTCCGGCGGGATGCTGCAGCGCGCCACGATCGTCGCCGGGACCGCGCACGGTCCGCCGCTGACGCTGGCCGACGAGCCGACCAGCGCACTGGATGCCGAGCTCGCCGACGACGTGCTCAACCTGGTGCGCCGGTGCAGCGGGGCGCTGCTGCTGGTCAGCCACGACCTGGCGCTGGTGGCCCGGCACGCCGGTCACGTCCTGGTGCTCGACGACGGCCGGGTGGCCGAGCGCGGACCGGCCGACCGGCTGCTGTCGGCCGGCCCGGCGACGACCGGACCGGTGGACCGGTCGTCGGCGCGGGGGAGACCGGACGGCGCGGTCGTCGTGCGGGGCACCGGGCTGACCCGCCGCTACGGCCCGGTGACCGCGGTGCACGACGTGTCGGTGACCGTGCGGGCCGGTGAGGTGCTCGCCGTCGTCGGCCGGTCCGGTTCCGGGAAGTCGACCCTGGCCCGGCTGCTGGCCGGGATGGAACGCCCCGACGCGGGCACCGTCGAGATCCCGGGTGCCGGGCCCGGGCACGTGATGCCGGTGTTCCAGGACCCGGTCGCGTCGCTGGACCGGCGGTGGCCGCTGTGGCGGACCCTGACCGAGCCGCTGCGGGCCCGCGGGGAACGTCCCCGCGGCGCCGCCGCCCGGGCGATCGCGGCCGGGATGCTGGACCGGGTCGGGCTGGCCGGGATCGACCCGGACCGGCGACCGGCGACGCTGTCGGTCGGCCAGGCGCAGCGGGTCGCGATCGCCCGGGCGCTCGCCGCCCGGCCCGCGCTCCTGGTGGCCGACGAACCCACCGCCAGCCTGGACGTCGCGACCGCCGACGCGATCACCGCGCTGCTCCGGTCGCTCGCCGCGTCCGGGACCGCGGTCGTCGTCGTCAGCCACGACCGGGAGCGGCTCGCCGGTTACGCCGACCGGACCCTGGTGATGCGGGACGGCACAGCGGAGGAGACGGATGCCTGAGACGTCGGAACGCGCCCTGGTCCTGGTGGCCCGGCCGACCCCGTCCGGGGTGGACGGCCGGTCGCTGGCCCGGCTGGCCGCCGCGGTCGCCGGGCGGGTGCCCGGCCCGGTCCGGGTGGCGCACCTGGACCAGGAGGACCCCTCGGTGCCGGTGGTGCTCGACGCGCTCACCGCCGAGCGGGTGCCCGCGGTGCTGCTGGTGCCGCTCGCGGTGCCCGCCGACCGCTACCTGACGACCTGGATCGGCCGGGCCGTCGCGCACTGGCGGGCGGGGTCCGGCCCGCCGGGAGCCGGCCCGGACGTGCGGATCGCGCCGGGCCTGACCGGGTTCGCCGCGGACGCCGTCGCCGAGCTGGCGCAGGACGACGGGGACCCGGTCACCGCCTCGGCCGCCGGGTTCGCCAGCCCGGCGTGGTCGGTGCTCGACGTGCCGGACCGGCACCTGCTCGTCTGCCGCGGGCCGCGCTGCCTGGTGCACGGCGCCGGTGCCACGCACCGGGCGCTCAGCGACGCGGCGCGGGGCAGCTCGACGCAGGTCACCCCGTGCGGCTGCCTCGGGCCGTGCAACCTCGGTCCGCTGGTGGTCGACCATCCGGACGGGACCTGGCACACCGCCGTCGATCCGGCGCGGGCCCGTGCGCTGGCGGGCCCGCGCCGTCCTCAGAGCGACGGTGACCGGGTGTCGTAGGCGTGCCGGGTCCGGAGCCGGCGCGGCCTGCCGCGCAGCACCTCGCGGAAGGTCGCGGCGGAGCCGACGACGACGGTCGCGAGCATCAGGATCTGGATCCACACAGGACTACCTCCGTACGGTTCTTCCTGCGGCGGTGCGTGGTGCAAACCCGCCGATGACCAGGATCCGCCCGGCCCGCGGGGGCGGACAGAGGCAGGAAGGACAGCGGTCCACCAATTCCTGCCACGGCGTTCGGCGGCGACCGGCCCACCCGTTGGAGGGGGTCGGGCCGCGACCGGATCCGACAGGATGGCGCCGGGAAGGCCCGTGGCTCACGTCACATCGAGGGCTCGACGTCACTGCGAGGGTCGTGGAGGACCGGATGGCGAACAAGATCGACGGAAGCGCGATCGACCAGCTGCTGCAGACCGCCGTGCAGGACGGCGCGGTGCCGCACGTGGCCGCGATCGCGGCCGACCGGGACGGGATCATCTACGAGGGCGGCGCCGGCCCTCGGACGGTCGGCGAACCCGGCGACGTCGACACCGGAACCCAGTTCCGGATCATGTCGATGACCAAGATCATCGCCACCACGGTGGCGCTGCAGCAGGTGGAGCGGGGCGCGCTGGAGCTCGACGCCCCGGTCGACACCTACCTGCCCGAGTTCGCCGACCTGCAGGTGCTGGAGAGCGTCGACGGCGACACCCCGAAGCTGCGGCCGGCCGGGGCCCGGGCGACGGTGAAGAACCTCATCACCCACACCAGCGGCCTGGGCTACTGGTTCTTCAACGAGAAGCTCGCGCGCTTCGAGCAGGTCACCGGGACGCCCAACGTGCTCGGCGGCGCCGGGGCGTTCGGCGCCCCGCTGCTCGCCGACCCGGGCACCACCTTCGAGTACGGCATCAACACCGACTGGCTCGGCCGGGTCGTCGAGAAGGTCACCGGCAAGGGCCTGGACGTGCTGGTCAAGGAGGGTGTCACCGGCCCGCTCGGGATGAACGACACGATGTTCCTGCTCGACGACGGCCGCAAGGCCAACGCCGTGACCGTGCACGTCCCGGCCGAGGGCGGCGGCTGGGCGTCGGCGGGGGAGCTGCTCCCGCAGGAGCCGGAGTGGTGGGCGGGCGGCCACGGCCTCTACTCCACCCCGCGCGACTACATCCGGTTCGAGCGCGCCCTGCTGCGCGGCGGCGAGCTGGACGGTGAGCGGATCCTGTCCCAGGAGACGGTGGACGCCGCGTTCACCAACCAGATCGGCGACCTCGACTTCCCGGCCGAGATCCCGACCGCCGACCCACCGATCACCGCGACCTTCGCGCCCGGCCCCGGGTTCAAGTGGGGCTACGGGCTGCTGCTCAACACCGCCGACGTCCCGGGGGCCCGCCGGGCCGGCACCGGGGCCTGGGCGGGGCTGTTCAACACCCACTTCTGGGTCGACCGCAGCACCGGCGTCTGCGCCTCGATCTACACCAACTCGCTGCCCTTCATCGAGGAGGGCGCGCTCTCCCTCTACGGGAACTTCGAGGGCGCCCTCTACGCGGCCCTGCGGTAGCACCGCACGTCCCGGCCGTCCCCGGATCCCGCTCCGGGGGCGGCCGTGGTGTGTCCGGACCGTCCCGGCGCGCTTCCGGCGGACGCGTCCCGGCGCCGTTAAGGTTGCGCCGCACAGCGCCCGGCAGGACCGGGCCCGGTACGAACGGGGTGGGGAAGATGGAGTCGCGGTCGCAACCGGCCGTCCGGGGGACGGGGCAGCTCTCCCCGCGCAGGGACCCGGCGGGAGGATCGGTGCTGAGCCCGGCCCCGGTGACCGCCTTCGCCAGCCGCGGGACGCTGATCGGCAACGGCCTGACCTGGATGGCGGCCTGGAGCCTGCGGCTCGCGCTGATCGCGGTCGGGTTCGTGCTCATCGGCTACGTGATCGGCAGCTTCTGGGTGGTCGCCTGGCCGGTGCTGCTGGCCATCCTGCTCACCACGGTGCTGCGCCCGCCGGCCGCCTGGCTGATCCGGCACAAGGTGCCGCCGGCGCTGGCGTCGATCATCGTGCTGCTGGTCGGGATCGGCGCGATCACCGGGCTGTTCGTCGCGATCGCGCCGTCGGTCGTCGGGCAGTCCCAGCAGATCGTCGACGGGGTGATCGCCGGCCTGGCGCAGATCCAGGAGTGGATCTCCGGGCCGCCGCTCAACCTCGGCGAGGGCCAGATCGGCGATCTCGTCGCCCAGGTCACCACGCAGCTGCAGCAGAGCGCCAGCGCGATCGCCGGCGGCGTGCTCACCGGCGTCTCGACGATCGCGTCCGGCCTGCTGGCGATCGTGCTGGCGCTGGTCCTGACGTTCTTCTTCGTCAAGGACGGCCCGCGCTTCCTGCCCTGGCTGACCTCGATCACCGGCCGCACCGCGGGCGGGCACCTGACCGAGGTGCTGTCCCGGATGTGGGCGGTGCTCGGCGGGTTCATCCGGGTGCAGGCGCTGGTCAGCCTGATCGACGCCGTGTTCATCGGCATCGGGCTGGTGCTGCTGAGCGTGCCGCTGGCGCTGCCGCTGGCGATCCTGACCTTCCTCGGCGGGTTCATCCCGATCGTCGGTGCGTTCGTCGCCGGCGCGCTCGCCGTGCTGATCGCCCTGGTCACCCAGGGCTTCACCACCGCGGTGCTGGTGCTGATCCTGATCATCGTGGTGCAGCAGGTCGAGGGCAACGTGCTGCAGCCCTTCCTGCAGGGGCAGAGCCTCAAGCTGCACGGCGCGGTCGTGCTGCTCGCGGTGACCGCGGGCGGCTCACTCGGCGGCATCGCCGGGGCGTTCCTCGCCGTGCCGGTCGCCGCCGTCGCCGCCGTGATGCTGCGCTACCTGGGGGAGCAGATCGACCGGCACGACCAGCGCTTCGCCGAGCACACGGCCGAGCACACCCCCGGGTCCACCGACGGTGCTGCTGCGGTCGGGGCCGCCGGACGCGCCGCGCTCGGCTCTGCTGCTGTGTCTGCCCACGGGACTGCCGGTGAGTCCGCCGACGGCTCTGCCGGTGAGTCCGCCGACGGTGCTGCTGACGGGTCTGCCGAAGGGCTCGCCGGGGACGCGGCGGACCGGAGCGGCTCGGCCGGGGAACCGGACGACGGGGACACCGCCGGAGCGGCCGGGAAGGCACGCCCGGGCACCGACGGCTGAGCCGGCCGCCGGCCGGGGCCGGTCGCCGCGCGCACGGCTCTCGGCCGCGGTCGCCCGGACCGCGCCGGGCCGGCTCCGGTCAGCGCCGCCCGGGGAGCCGGTCGATCCCCAGCACCCGGTCCATCAGCCGGAACCGGTAGGTCACCCACAGCACCACGAACCAGGACGCCAGCGCCGGGAGCACCACCAGGAACACCGGCCACGCGGCCCCGGTCAACCCGAAGTACGACGACAGCGCCGGGGTGAACAGCACCCCGGCGAACACGACGGTCAGCGCGAGCACCAGCCAGGCCGGGCGCCGGTCGGTGACCGGGCGGGTCCAGGCCGCCAGGAACCGGTGCGGTGGCCGCAGGAACAGGATGAGCCCGAACGAGGCGAGGCCGATGAACGTCGACAGCCCGGTCTGGGCGCCGATGGTGGCGGCCGCCTCGGCGAAGCCGGTGTCCTCGCCGTAGGTGAGCCCGGTGTAGCTCTGGAACTCCGCCAGCACCTGGGCCGGCGTCCGGCCACTGCTGAAGCCCTTGAGGATCTGCTGGTAGAGCGCGGTGTAGACGACGGTGCCGATGCCGGCGGTGACGACGGCGGCCGGGATGACGAACCGGCCCAGGCTGCCGAGCAGGTTCGGGTCCGGCTCGTCGGGTTTCGCCCACATGGTCAGGAAGAACGTCGGCACCCCCACCGTCAGCAGGGTCAGCCCGACCTGGGTCGGCGAGTAGGGGAAGCCGAGCCCGAGCATGGTGACGGCGAGGATGACCAGGCCCTGGGTGGCGACCCGGGACAGGAACACGTACATCGACAGCGCGATGCCGTCGATGATCCGCCTGCCCTCGGCGCGGGCCGGTAGCAGTGCCGAGAACGAGTCGTCGACCAGCACGATGTCGGCGACGTCGCGGGTGACCGGCGATCCGCTGCGCATCGCGACGCCCACGTGGGCGCCCTTCAACGCGCGGGCGTCGTTCACGCCGTCGCCGAGCATCGCCACATAGCTGCCGCGGCGGCGCAGCGCGGCGACGATCCGCTCCTTCTGCTCGGGGGCGACGCGGCCGAACACCGACGTGCGGGCGACCAGGCGCTCCAGCCCGGCGTCGTCGAGGTCGTCGAGCTCCGGCCCGGCGACGGGCTCGCCCGGTTCGAGACCGGCCTGCACGGCGAGCGCGGCCACCGTGCGCGGATCGTCCCCGGACAGCACCGCGACCCGCACCCCGTTCTCCCGGAACCGGGCGATGCTGTCGACGACCTCGGGACGCAGCTCGTCGGCCAGCGCGACCAGTGCGACCGGCTCCAGCCGGGGCAGCGACGGGCGCCCGTCGGCGGCCCGCAACCCGGCACCCGGGTCGGCGGCGCGGGCGAACAGCAGCACGCGCAGGCCGCGCCCGGTGCGGGCGGTCACCGCGTCCGCGGGCAACGCGGTCTCCAGCTGCGGGGCCAGCGCGTCGGGCGCGCCGAGCACCCAGGCGCCGTCCTCGGTGACCTGCCCCGACCAGCGCAGCGACGAGGTGAACGCGATCTCGTCGCGCAGCTCCCACGGGCTCCCCGGGAGCGCCCCGGCCAGCGCGGCCGA
>NZ_JBEYYF010000027.1:0-84197 GCF_040645415.1 Pseudonocardia sp. NPDC046786
GTGACCTGCCCCGACCAGCGCAGCGACGAGGTGAACGCGATCTCGTCGCGCAGCTCCCACGGGCTCCCCGGGAGCGCCCCGGCCAGCGCGGCCGAGGTGAGGTTCGGATCGGAGACCGCCGCCGCGAACCGGGCCAGCGGCTGCTCCGGATCGGCCGGGCCGAGCGGTGCGAGCTCGTCGAGGCGCAGCGCCCCGGTGGTGAGCGTGCCGGTCTTGTCGGTGCACACGACGTCGACGTGGGTCACCGACTCGACGGCGTTCACCTGCTGCACCAGCGCCCCCTGCCCGGCGATCCGGGCGGCACCGCGGGTGTAGGCGACCGCGATCAGGAAGAACAGGCCGTAGGGCACCAGCCCGGACAGCACCGCGGTGATCTGGACGACCCGCAGCAGCGAGAAGCCCTCCAGGAACGCCTGCGCCAGGATCGCGCCGCTCATCAGCACGACCAGCGCCATCGTCAGGCGGACCACGAAGTCGATCCGGCGCTGCAGCGGGGTGGCATCGGTGGTGGCGCGGCGGGCGTCCAGGGTGAGCCGGCCCGCGTAGGAGTCGGCACCGACGCCGTCGGCCCGCTGCCGCGCCTCCCCGGCGATGCAGTGGCTGCCGGAGCGCAGCACGTCACCGACCGCCTTCGGGACCGGCTCGGACTCACCGGTCAGCAGCGACTCGTCGGCCTCCGCGTGCCCGGCCAGCACCGGCCCGTCGACGACGATCTGGTCACCCGCCCGGACCACCAGGTTGTCGCCCGCGACGACGTCGGTGGCCGGGATCCGGATCTCGTGACCGTCCCGGACGACGGCGACGTCGGCCTCGTCGAGCAGTTGCAGGTTGTCGAGCTGGCGCTTCGCCCTGGCCTCCTGGACCGCGCCCACCACGGCGTTGATCAGGCCGAGGCCGACGCTGATCAGCGCGTCGTTGTACCGGCCCAGTACCAGCAGGATCGCGCCGATCGAGAACAGGATCGAGTTGTAGAACGAGAAGACGTTCGTCCGCAGGATCGAGGTGTAGCTGCGCGAGCCGCCGGTCACCGGGGTGTTGACCCGCCCGGCGCGGCGCTGCTCGGCGACCTGTGCGGCGCTGAGACCGCGCTCCTGCGACGTGCCTACCGTGCCGGTTGCCATCGACGTCCCCCGGGTGCTGTGCGACCGGCCGATCATGGCACCCGACGCTGTGCATGAGCTGGGAGGTGTCCGCTGTCGGGCCGGCCTGCCCCGCGCCGGGTCGGGGGCGGTGGCTCGACGCAGGCGGGCCGGCCCGGGCGACCCGGCCCGGAGGAGGATCGCGGGTCGCCGCACCCAGCGTCCGTCGGCCGGTGCGCCGCACCCAGGGGCGAAGGTCCCCCACGTCGTGCGCGACGGAACATCCGGTGCGGACGTACTGTTGTACGGGGCGAACCCGAGACAGGAGGCCGTGAGATGACCGAGACCGCGATCCTGGCAGGCGGCTGCTTCTGGGGAGTGCAGGAGCTGCTCCGCAAGCGGCCGGGCGTCGTCTCCACCCGGGTCGGCTACTCCGGCGACCCGAACACGCCGAACGCGACGTACCGCCGCCACGGCGACCACGCCGAGGCCGTCGAGGTCGTCTTCGACCCGGAGCAGATCAGCTACCGGGAGATCCTGGAGTTCTTCTTCCAGATCCACGACCCGTCGACGAAGGACCGGCAGGGCAACGACATCGGCCGCAGCTACCGCTCGGCGATCTTCTACACCGACGACGAGCAGCGCCGGGTCGCCCTGGACACGATCGCCGACGTCGACGCCTCCGGGCTGTGGCCCGGGCGGGCGAGCACCGACGTCGAGCCGGCCGGCGACTTCTGGGAGGCCGAGCCGGAGCACCAGGACTACCTGCAGAAGTACCCGTACGGCTACACTTGCCACTTCCCGCGGCCGAACTGGGTGCTGCCGCGGCGGGCGGCGAGCACGAGCTGACGCTCCCACCACACGGCCGGGCCCCGGGGGACATCCCCCGGGGCCCGTTCCGTTCCCGGTCCCGTTGCGGTGCGCCGGATCAGCGGCCCTCGACTCAGCGGCCCTCGACGTGGCCGAGCACGACGTTCCCGGGATCGCGGACGACGCCGTCGTCGCCGACCGAGCCGATCCGGACGCCGCCGAAGTCGCGGACGTCGCTGCGCTCGTCGGCGATGCCGATCCGCACACCGGAGTAGTCGACGACGACGGTGCCGGAGCTGGTGGATGCGGTCATGGTGTCCTCCCGGTGGCTGGTGGTGCGCGCAGCCTGCGCGCACCGGTGCCACCGGGCCAGGGCGGAACGGCCCGGGCCGTCCGGCGCGGGCCGGAGGTCCCCCGCCGCACGGGCCGTCGGGCCGCTGTGCCGCGCCGCCGGACCGGCCACGGTGGCCGGGAACCACACGGACGGGAGCGGGCCATGAACGACAGCGGCGACGGCGGCGACGGCGGTCGGCGTCCGCGCGCGCGGGCCGGGAACGAGATCGCCGTCGGCTGGGACGGCTCGCCCGGCGCCCACGCGGCACTCGCACTGGTGCACCGGGTGCTCCCCGGCCGTCCCGTCGTGACCGTCACGGTCGGCGACGCACCCGGCCCGGACGATCCCGCCGTCGTGCGCCGGGTGATCGTCCCGGCCCCGCCGGCCGTGCCGGGGCGGATCGGGCGGGCGGTGGCGGTCGCGCTGGTCGAGGGCGCGGACGGCTGCGACCTGCTGGTGCTCGGGGCCCGCTCGACCGGGCGGGCCGACCTGCTCGGGAGCACGGCGTCGGCGGTCGTCGAGCACGCCGGGATCCCGGTGCTGGTCGCACCCGTCCCGCCCGGCACCGGTGGCCGTTTCGTACCCGCCGAGACCCGCACGGCCGTCACCGACCTGCCGCACCCGCGGACCGCTCCCGGCGCCGCGCCCGGCGGCACCGGCCCGGTGGTGGTCGGCGTCGACGGGTCGGCCTCCGGCCGGGCCGCGTTGCGCTGGGCGGTGGCCGAGGCGGCCCGGACCGGGCGGACGGTCCGGGCGGTCCGGGTCTGGGACCCGGCGCCGCTGCCGGTGGACGCGCCGCTCGCCGGGCTGCGGTCCGCGGAACGGGCCGCGCTGGCCGCCGACGTGTCCGGCGGTCCGGTCGTCGCCGAGCTCCGGGAGGGGCCGGTGGCCGCCGAGCTGTGCCGGGCGGCCGACGCCGCCGCGATGCTCGTCGTCGGCAGCCACGGCCGCGGACGGCTCGGCCGGATGCTGCTCGGCTCGGTCAGCGCCGCCTGCCTGCAGCACGCCCGCTGCCCGGTCGTCGTGCTGACCCCCGCCACGGCCGGTGCGGATCCGGCCGCCGACCGGCCGGCGGCCGCGGCACCGGCGGGCTGACCGGCCCCGCTGTGCACCGTTTCACCAGTGATCCTCGTCCCGACCGGCTGTCGTGGCAGCGCATCACGGGTACTTCTCGGTGCACCGGCCAGCACCGTGGGCCGTGACGGACCGGCGGACCAGGAGATCCCGGCGAGGAGAAGCGATGCGTACAGCGGACGACCACGGGCGGTCCGGGGCGCGCCCGGCGCCCGGCCCGGCCGACCGGCTGCGGCGCAGCGCCGCCCGCTGGGAGGACCTGCTCTCGGTCGGTCTGGGCCTGCTGGTCGCGATCGGCCTGGTGCTGGCCTGGCTGGTCGGGACGGCGGCCTACGGGGCCGTCGCCGAGCGCGGCGCCGCGGAGCACTCGGAGCGGGCGGCGACCGAGGCCGTGATCACCGAGCGGGCCGCGCCGATCGGCGACCTGCAGGCCGGGATGCAGGCCGTGACCGTCCGGTGGACCGCACCGGACGGGACCGAGCGGACTGACCGGACGTCCACCCCAGGCCTGCACGAGGTCGGCGACCGGATCACCGTCTGGGTCGGCCCCGGCGGGACGCTGACCACGCCACCGGCCACCGCGGAGGACGCCGTCACGGTCGGTTTCGGCGCCGGTTTCATGACCGTCCTGCTGTGGGGAGTGCTCGTGCTGGGCGCCGGGTTCCTGGCCTTCCGCTGGACCGCGGGCCGGTTCGCCCGGGCCTGGGAGCTGGACTGGGCCGGCGTCGAACCGCAGTGGACCGGTCGCCGCGCCGGCTGACCGCCGGCGGCGGCCCGGGTGCGCCGCGCCGGCCGGGGGTTCCCGGCCCGCGAATGTCAGGCTGATTGACGCTTCGACCGGCCGCGGATAGCGTCCGCGGTTCGTGGACCCGAGCCCCCGGATCAGCGCCCCGACCGCCCGGCTCGCCAATCTCGACCTGAACCTGCTCGTCTCGCTCCGTGAGCTGCTGCGGGAGCGCAACGTCACCCGGGCCGCCGCCCGGATCGGGATCTCGCAGCCCGCCGCCAGCGCCGCGCTGTCCCGGCTGCGCAGGCACTTCGACGACGAGCTGCTCGCCCGCCGCCCCGGCGGCTACGTGCTCACCCCGCTCGCGTCCCAGCTGGTCGACCAGGTCGAGGGCGTCTGCTCGGCGGCGGAGCGGCTGTTCGACACCGGGCACCGGTTCGACCCGGCGACGGCCCGGCGCGGCTTCACCCTGCTCGTCGCCGACTACACGGTCGCCGTGCTCGGCCCGGCGCTGTCCTCGGCGCTGGCCGCCCGGGCGCCCGGGGTGGAGCTGCGCCTGCGCCTGGTGCGCGAGTCGTTCTCCGCCGACATCGGGGAGACCATCCGGCTGATCGACGGCATGTTCGCCCCGCACGCGGTCCGGTTCGAGCGGCCCGAGCTGAACTCCACCGGCCTGTTCTCGGACCGCTGGGTGTGCGTCGTCGACCGCGGCCACCCCAGCGCCGCGGCCGGCGAGCTCACCCTCGACGAGCTCGCCGCGATGCCGTGGGTGGTGCCGTTCGCGCCGGACCGGGGCATGTCCGCCGCCGCGCCGATGACCCGGCAGCTGAACCGGCTCGGGCTCGAACCGGACATCCGGGTCCGGGTCGAGAGCTACCTGTCGGTGCCCTACCTGGTGGCCGGCACCGACCGGGTGGCGCTGCTGCAGGAGCGGCTCGCCCGCCAGGTCGCCGATCGGCTCGGGCTGGCCGTGCTGGACTGCCCCGGTGAGCCGGGGCCGATCGCCGAGCGGCTCTGGTGGCACACCGATCTCGACGCCGACCCGGCCCACCGCTGGCTCCGCGACGTCGTCGTCGAGATCGCGGCAGAGGTCGGGACGACGCGCTGAACAGGAACTATTCGTCCGGTCGATGATCCGCAGGCGGAAGCTCTATTTCCGGAGCCCCGCATGCCGTGCCTAGCGTGTGGGCCATGCCTCATCCGCTGACCGACCTGCCGGTGCGCACCGTCGTCCGGGACGCCCCGGTCCGCGCCGGCGATCCGGCGGAGCACGCCGTGACCACCGACGTCTGCGTGGTCGGCTCCGGCATCGCCGGACTGTCGGCAGCCGTCGAGTCGGCCCGGCTGGGCCGGCGGGTGGTGCTGGTCGACGCCGCGCCGGTGCTCGGCGGGCAGATGGTCAACTCGCTGATCGGGCTGTTCTGCGGGGCGTTCGGGAACGCGCCGGAGCACCGCAGGCTGACCCACGGGATCCTGGACGGGATCTTCACCGACCTGGAGGCCGCCGGCGACCTGTTCTACCGGGTCGGGCACACGGTGACGGTCGGCTACGACGAGGTCCGGCTCGGCCGGTGGGTGGAGGACACCGTCCGCGAGCACGGCATCCGGGTGCTCACCAACGCCACCCTCACCGGGGTCGAGCGGGACGGCGACCGGCTGCAGGCCGCCCGGTTCGCCACCCGGTACGGATCGGTCGACGTCCGCGCGTCCGGCTTCGTCGACGCCAGCGGGGACGCCGCGCTGTGCTGGTCGGCCGGGCTGGCCTGCCGGCTGCCGGAACGCGAGATCTACGGCAGCCAGCAGCTCGTCGTCGAACACCTGGACACCGACGCCGCACCCGAGCCCGCCGAGCTCGCCGGGCGGGTCGCGGCGAAGGCCGCCGAGTACGGGCTGCGCCGCCGCGACGGCCTGGCGTTCTACTTCCCCGGGCGGGGTACCGCGGTGCTCAACATGACCCACATCGAGGCGCCGCTGGACCCGGTCGCGGCGGCCGACGCGCAGCTGGAGGGCAAGGCGCAGGCCGACCGGGTCGTCGGGTTCCTGCGGGCCGAGTTCCCGGAGGTGTTCGGCAAGGCCACGGTGCGCTCCTACGGCCTGCCCGGGCGGCGGCAGACCCGCTGGCTGGCCGCGGCCCACCAGCTGACCGTGGACGAGGTGCGGGCAGGCACCCGCTTCCCGGACTCGGTCGCCCGCACCGCCTGGCCGATCGAGCTGCACGACACCCCGGACGGCTACGTCTGGGAGACCTTCGGCCCCGACCACCTGCACTACGTGCCGCTGCGCTCGATGACCCCGCCGGACGCGTCGAACGTGCTCGCCGCGGGCCGCTGCGTCGACGGCGATGCTGCGGCGCTGTCCAGCGTGCGGGTGATGGGGCCGTGCGCGGCGATGGGGCACGCCGCCGCGCACGCGCTCGACCTGGCGGGCCCGGACGGCAGCGTGCACGACGTGGACGCCGCCGAGCTCACCGGCCGCATCCGGGAGAACGTCGACGACTGATCCGGCCCCACCGTCCCACCACGAGGAGACCGGCAACGATGCCCAGTCCCAGCACGAGCGAACCCACAGTGGCAGGTGCGGCGTGATCCTCACCGACGACGAGCGCAGGATGCGTGACGGCGCGGACGGCCCGGCCGTCGCCGCGGCGATGGACCTGCTGATCCGGTACGCGGCCGCGCTGGACGCCGAGCGGCTGTGCACGGTGCGCAACGTCGCCGGGACGACCACCCAGCCGTCGCCGCTGAAGGCCCGGCTGGTCGCCGAGGGTGGCTGGGACCGGGCGTTCTCGGTGATCAACCTGGACGCCGACGAGACGCTGCCGATCCCGCCGATGGCGGTCCCGACCTGCCAGCTGCAGCAGGGGTTCGGGCCGGACGCGGCGGGCGTCGTGCCGTACCCGGCGGAGTTCGTCGCGCTGCAGAGCGACGCCGAGGTGTTCTACGGCGGGCGCGGCGTCTCGGTGCTCGCCACCTGCACCCCGTACCAGGTGGGGAACCTGCCGGTGCGCGGCGAGCACTGCGCGTGGATGGAGTCGTCCGCGGTGGTCTACGCGAACGCCGTGCTGGGCGCGCGCACCAACTGCGAGGGCACCGCGTCGACCGGCGCGGCGAGCCTCACCGGCCGGGTGCCCTGCTGGGGCAACCACCACGACGAGCACCGGCGCGGCACCCACCTGGTCCGGGTGGACACCCCGGTCGCGACGTTCCTGGACTGGGGCCTGCTCGGGTACTTCACCGGCGACGCGGTGCAGGAGGCCCGGCCGGTCGTCACCGGGGACCACGCGCTGCCCGAACTGACCGATCTCAAGCACTTCGGGGCGGCCGCGGCGTCGTCCGGCGGGGTGGAGATGTACCACGTACCGGGCGTCACCCCGGAGGCGCCGACGACCGAGGCCGCGTTCGGCGGGGCGGGAGTCCCGGAGCCGATCGTCTACGGCGCAGCGGAACGCCGGGCGACCTACGAGCGGCTCAACGACCAGGGCGGCAGTGAGGACGTCGACTTCGTGCTGCTCGGCTGCCCGCACGCCTCGCTGGACCAGATCCGCGACGCCGCCCGCGCGCTCGACGGCCGCCGGCTGCACCCGGGCACCGAGCTGTGGATCATGGCGCCGCGTGCGCTGGCCGCGGTCGCCGAGCGGTCCGGCTACACCGCGGTGATCGAACGCGCCGGCGGGCGGGTGCTCACCGACTCCTGCCCGGCGATGTCGCGGGCCGCGCCGGAGGGCACCCGGGTGTTCGCGACCGACTCCGCCAAGCAGGCCCACTACCTGCCCGCGATCCTCGGGATCGAGGCCTGGTTCGGCAGCACCGCGGAGTGCGTGGACGCCGCCGTCACCGGCCGCTGGCGGGGTGAGCTGCGGTGAGCGCGGCGCGGACGGTGCTGCGCGGGCGGACCGTGGTGCCCGGCGTGGTCGAGGGCGAGGCGCTGGTGTCGGCCGACACGATCTCCGGCTGGGGCGGCATCGATCCGGCAACCGGCACGATCATCGAGGCCCGGCATCCGCTGGCCGGGGTGTGCTTCACCGGCCGGATCCTGGTGTTCCCCGGGGCGAAGGGCTCCTCGGGCTGGTCCGGCTTCTTCCAGACGACCCGGCTACTCGGCACCGGACCGCTCGGGATGATCTTCACCGTCACCACCACGAAGGCCGCGCTCGGCGCCGTCGTCACCCGGGTCCCGGCACTCGCCGACCCGGACGGCGACCCGGTCCGGCTGCTGCGCACCGGCGACCTGATTCGGCTGGACGCGACCGCCGGGACCGTCGAGCTGCTGAACCGGGCGGTCTCCGGATGACGCTCCCCACCACCCACGGAGGTACCCCGATGGCACGCACCACCACCGGCCGGCTGGCCGCCGCGCTGCTCGCCGCGGGGCTGGTGCTCGCCGGCTGCGGCGGGTCCGGCGGCGACGGGGGCGCCGACGGCCCTGATGAGATCACCTTCCTGAACATCCTGCCGATGGAGTCGCTCGGCTACGCAGCCGAGATGGTCGCCGACACGAACGGCCACTTCGCCGAGCACGGGCTGGACGTGAACTTCGAGGCCACCCAGGGTTCCGCGCCCGCCATCCAGACGCTGCTGGCCGGATCCGCCGAGATCTCCCGGATCGGCGACATCGAGACGATGGTCGCGGCGGGGGAGCGGGGTGCGCCGCTGGTCGCGATCGGCTCGGTGGTGCACCGCGGCCCGATCCGGATGATCTCCGCGGAGCGCGCGCCGGTCACCGAAGCCGCCGACTTCGCCGGGAAGCTGGTCGGCACGCCGTCCGAGGGCGGCACCAGCTCCATCACCCTGGACCTGGTCGCGGGCTCGGCCGGGATCCCGGCCGAGGACGTCCGCCGACAGGTCGTCGGGCTCAGCCCGGGCGTCTTCGAGCTGGTGCAGGCCGGCCGGGTGGACGCCTTCATCGTCTCCCTCGACACCGCGATGGTGCTCGACGCCACCCGGCCCGAGGCCGTCGTCTACGACCCGAACGACGCGATCTCCGCCGGCTCCCAGGTGTACGCGACGTCGGCCGCGATGCTGGACGACCCGGCCGAGAAGGACAAGCTGCGCCGCTACCTGGCCGCGATCGCCGACGCCACCCGCTTCATCACCGAGGACGAGGCGAACGGGTTCGCCGAGACCATGCGGCTGATCGGCTCCGCGTACCAGGTGCCCGCGCTGGCCGACCCGCAGGTGGCGACGGCCGCGCTGTCCGCCTACGTCGAGTCCTACAACGCCGGCGACGGGCCCACCGGGATATCCCCGCAGCGCTGGCAGGCGACCTACGACGAGATAGCCGGGATCGGTCAGCTCCCGGCCGGCCTGGACCCGGCCGACTGGCTGGACGGCTCCGTCGCCGCGGCGGAGGCCACACCGTGACCACCACCGCGAGCGCTCGACCCGAGGAGGAGAGGGACATGACGCAGGAGACGGCACCGCGCGCGGCGGGGGACCTCGCGTCCCGGGCGGTCGGGATCCGGGTGTCCGGAGTGGACAAGATCTACCCGACCCGCCGCGGCGAGGTGCACGCGCTGTCCGGGATCGACCTCGACGTCGGCCGCGGCGAGTTCGTGTCACTGGTCGGCCGGTCGGGCTGCGGGAAGACGACGCTGCTGCGCATCCTGTCCGGCCTGCTGGCGCCCTCGGCCGGCACCGTCGAGGCGGGCGGCCGCCCGGCGTGGGTGGCCGGACGCCGCGACGACGCCGTGTTCGCCGAGTTCGGCCTGGTCTTCCAGGAGGCGAACCTGTTCCCGTGGTTCACCGTCGCCGAGAACGTGGGCCTCCCGCTGAAGCTGCGCGGGGCCGGACGCGCGGCCCGGCGGGCCCGCGCGCTGGAGCTGTGCGCGACGGTCGGGCTGTCCGGGTTCGAGGACTCCTACCCACGCGAGCTCTCCGGCGGGATGCGGCAGCGGGCGGCGATCGCGCGGGCGCTGGCCTGCGACCCGTCGGTGCTGCTGATGGACGAGCCGTTCGGCGCGCTGGACGCGCTGACCAGGGACCGGATGAACCTGGAGCTGCAGCAGATCCACGCGGTGTCCGGGGCGACCGTGGTGTTCGTGACGCACTCGATCCCGGAGGCGGTGTTCCTCGCCGACCGGGTGGTGCTGCTGACGCCCCGCCCCGGACGGATCCGGTCGATCGTGCCGGTGGGACTGCCCCGGCCGCGATCGGCCGGTGTGGAGTCGCAGCCGGAGTTCGGGGAGATCGTCGCGGAGCTGCGGCGCGAGCTGGACCGGGAGGACTGAGGCGCGATGACGACGGTCGAGCGGGGTGGGCAGGTGCCGGAGCGGGGCCGGGGTGCCGGTGGGGCAGATTCGGGTGCTGCAGGTCCGGGCGCTGCCGGTTCGACTGCCGCGGTCGCCGCCGCGGGTGAGCCGGATGATCGTGCCGGTCCCGGTGCCGTGCGGGCGCCGCGCGGAACGGTCCCGGCCGGCCCGGATGTGGCGGGCCCGGACGGCGCGGGGCCGCCGGGTGCGGCCGGCCCGGGCGCCGACGGTGGCGCGGGACCGGACGGGGAGTCGGTGTGGATGCGCCGGCTGCCGTGGGTCTCCGGGCCGCTGATGCTGGTGTTGCTGCTCGGCGGGTGGCAGTTCGCGGTCTCCGTGGTCGGCGTCTCGGAGTTCATCCTGCCCGCCCCGGCCGCGGTGGCCTCGGCACTGGTGCAGCTGTTCTCCGGCCCGGAGATCTGGGGGCACGTGGGGATCACGCTGTTCGAGGTTCTCGCCGGGTTCGGGATCGCGTTGGTCGCCGGTGTGACGGTCGGGGCGGTGCTCGGCCGCGTGGTCTGGCTGCAACGCGCCGTCCAGCCTGCGCTGGTGGCGTTGCAGGTCGTGCCGAAGGTCGCGTTCGTGCCGATCTTCGTCATCTGGTTCGGGTTCGGCCCGACCTCGAAGATCATCATGGCCGCGCTGCTGGCGTTCTTCCCGATCATGCTCAACGTGATGCTGGGCGTCCGCTCCGTGGAGCGGGGACACCGCGACGTGATGCGCGGTCTGGGTGCGGGCCGCTGGGCGACGTTCCGGAACCTGGAGCTGCCCTCCACGTTGCCCTACGTCTTCGCCGGCGCCGAGGTGGCGATCGTGTTCTCGGTGATCGGCGCGATCGTCGGGGAGTACCTCGGCGGTAGTGCGGGCCTGGGCTTCCTGGTCGTATCCAGCCTGAACGCCCTGGATGCACCGCGGCTGTTCGCGGTGATCGTGTTGCTCGCGGTGCTGGGCTCGTTGCTCTACCTCGCGGTGACGACGGCCAAGCGGCTGGTCATCCCGTGGCACGAGTCGGTCTCCACCGGCGTGTGACCGCGCACCCCGCGCCGGCGCCCGAGCGGGCTACAGCCAGCCGTCGACGAAGAGCCGGACGGCCAGCCCGAGACCGGCGGCGGCGATCGCGATTCGCAGCGCCCGGGTGGGCAGCCGGCGCGCCAGCGGCGGACCGAGCCGGGCGCCCAGCAGCAGGCCCGCCGCCAGGGCCGGCACGGCCGCCCAGGCGACGTCGCCGAACAGCGCGAACCCGACGGCGGCGACGGCGTTCGCAGCCCAGCTCAGGACGTTCTTCAGGCCGTTGGCCCGCAGCAGCGTGGTACCCGGCAGCGTGGCGAGCAGCGCCAGCATCAACACCCCGGCGGCCGCGCCGAAGTAGCCGGCGTAGACCGCGACCGCGAACACCCCGGCGGCGACGCCCGGGCCGGGTTCGCGGGGCGCGGCCGGGCGCGGTGGCCGCAGCAGCAGTGCTGCCGCACCGCCGACCAGGAACGGCACGATCCGCTCGAAGCCGCCCTCCGGCGTGAGCAGCAGCAGCCCGGCCCCGGTCGCGCCACCGAGCAGTGCCGGAACGACCCAGCGTCGGATCTGGGGCCCGGCCCCGCGCAGCTCCGGGCGCGACCCGGCGACCGAGCCCGCGCCCTGGAACAGCATGCAGACCGTGTTCGTGACGTTCGCGGTCGTCGCCGGGAGCCCGACGGCGAGCAGCGCGGGATAGGAGAACAGCGAGGCCAGCCCGGCGACCGCGCCGGTCAGGCCCGCGCCGATCCCGGCGACGAACAGCAGGAGCACCTGGGCGGCGGTCACCGGCCGGGGCGGGGGAGCGGTACGACGTCGACGATGTGTCGATCATATCGACATGCATCGCAACGGCCCCGGTATCCCGACCGGGTGACGAGCCGGTCGCGGCAGAGGTCACAATGAACCTGTAGGTCCGACGGGACGGAGAGCGGGATGGCGGGTCTGCGCAGGTCGGGGGCCGCGATCGCACTGCTGGCGCTGGCCGCGGGCTGTTCCGCTCCCGCCCCCGCGCCGAGCGCCGTCCCGAACATCGCCGCGGCTCCGCAGCCGGCGATCCCCCCGGGGGAGATCGCCGCACCGGCCGCGCCGGATCCGGCCGCGCCGGCCGGCCCGTGCACCGGCGACACGCTCGACGTCTCCGCCACCCCGGTCCGCCCGGACGGCGACGCGGGCGTGCAGGAGCTGGTGTTCCGCAACACCGGTCCCGCGGCCTGCGTGCTCGACGGCTATCCAGGCGTCTCCTTCGTCGCCGGCAACGAGGGGACCCCGGTCGGTGCGCGCGCCGCGATCGACGGGCCCCGTGCCCAGGTCCGCCTCGAACCCGGGCGGGCCGCCACCGCGACGCTGCGCGTCACCGCCACCGAGAGCTACCCGGCGCGGGACTGCGACCCCCGGGAGGTCCGCGGGATCCGGGTCGCGCCGCCCGGGGGGACCGGCGGCCGCTTCGTGCCGCGGCCCGGCCCGGTGTGTGCGGCCGAGCCGGAGCCGCCGCAGGCCACCGTCGCGTCGGTGGTCGCGCGCTGAGTCGCCGGAGTCTCGCCCCGCGGCCGTCGCGCTGAACCCGGGCGGACCCGGCCCGGCCGGACGCACCGGCGCCGGTCAGGGCCCGTTCAGGCGACGGCCCCTTGCCCGGAGCGGGCGTCCCGCAGGGCCCGCCCCCACCACACGAGCTGGTCGGTGAGCACCCGCGCGGCCTCCGCGGCGGAACCGTCGTCGGTGAGGCTGCCGCCGTCGTCGAACAGGGTCCAGAAGTCGTGCAGGCTGACCGAGTCCCGTACCGGGGCACCGTGCAGCTCGACGAACACCGTCCGCAGGTGCTCGACCGCCCGGACGCCGCCGGAGCGCCCCCCGTAGCTGACGAACCCGACCGGCTTGGCGGCCCATTCGGCGTGGAAGGCGTCGATCGCGATCTTCAGCCCGGCCGGATAGGAGTGGTTGTACTCCGGGGTGACCACGGCGAACGCGTCCGCGCCGGCCAGCCGTGTGGCCAGGACGGGATCGGGGTCGCGATCCATCCGCGGTGCGAGATCGGACCCGAGCAGGTCCACGACGTCGACGACGACGTCGTCCCGTCCGCCGGCGGTGTCGGCGAACCAGCGGGCGACGGTCGGCCCGGCCCGGCCGGTGCGCACGCTGCCGATGATGACGGCGACCCGGACGGGATCGTCGGTGCCGGTCCCGGTGCCTGCCGTGCTGTTCGAGGTCAGGGTCATGACTGCTCCCGCAGGGATTCGGCGGGTGGCCTCTCCACCCGGCACCGATGACGCTATGAGCTATAGCTCACTACAGGTCAAGGGCCGGGGTGGGGTGGGTGCGCGGGCAGGCTCAGGCCGGCGCGTGCAGGGCGAACCAGAGCTCGGCCCGCACCCCGGGGGAGTCGAGGTCGCGGCCCAGCAGTGCGCCGGCCTTCTCGATCCGGGAGCGCAGCGTGTGCCGGTGCACGCCCAGCCGGGCTGCGGCCGGATCCCACTGGCCGTGGTGGGCGAGCCACTCGCGCAGCGAGGCGACCAGGTCGCCGCGGCGCTCGGTGTCATGCCGCACCAGCGGGGCGAGCACCGACTCGGCGAAGGCGGCCGCATCCTCCGGGATCACCAGCGCGGACAGGCCGCTGCCGGCCAGGTCGGAGAACCGGATCACCGCGCGGTCCCGGCGTTCGGCGGCGTCCAGCGCCCGCCCCGCCTCCCGCAACGCCCGGCCGAGGTGGGTCACCGGCGCCGGATCGGAGATCCCGGCCCGCACCCCGCGGACCCGGGCGGCGAGGCTCAGCACGGACTCCACCGCGTCCGCACCGACGATCGCGGCGACCTGCCCGTCCAGCTCGGCGTGGAACCCGACCGACGCCCGTTCGAGCCCGTCCACCAGCACGTCCAGCCGGCCCGCGGCGGGCCGCCCGCCGAGTGCGATCGCGACCAGGTCGCCGTCGGGCAGCGCGCCCCAGGTGTCGGCGAGCACCCGGTCGGCGCCGCAGCCGGGTAGCGTGGCGAGGCTGCGCAGCACGGCGGTGCGCAGCCGCTGCTCGGCCCGCCCGGCCGCGGCGGTGCGCGCGTGCGCCAGGGTCAGCACCGACACCGCCGAGCCGATCACCTGCCGGTCGACCGGGCTGAACTGCCGGTTCCGCCCGACCACGAGCACCGCCGGGCCGATCAGCCGGACCGGCTGCAGCACGACCTGCCCGTCACCGGTGGACACGGTCACGCTGGACGGGCCGGAGTGCTCGCGGACCCGGGCGATCTCACCGGCCAGTGCGACCGCCCGCCGGGACGCCTGGCGTGGCGCGGCGTGCCGTACCCGGTCGTCGGCGTCGGAGACCAGCACCCACGCCTCCAGGCGTTCCGCGAGCCGGTCCAGCACCCGGCCGGTGCTCTCGGCGCGGTCGTCCCCGAGCGCCGCCGCGGTGAGCGCCCGCTGGGCCTCGTCGGTGCGCACCACCTCGGCGTACCGTTCGGCCGCGCGGGCCTCGGTGACCGCTCTGGTCAGCGCCAGGAACGGGGTGCGCTCGGGCACCTCGATCAGCGGCAGCCCCTCGTGCTCGCAGGCCGCGGCGACCGCCGGGAGGTGCTCGTCGTGCCCTAGTCCGGTGCCGAACCCGAGCGCCGCGAGCCCGTGCGCGGCGACCCGCCGGACGTAGGCGGCCGGATCGGCGGCCGGCCCCAGGCCGGTGGTGAGCAGCAGCTCGCCGCCCTCCAGGTACGGGGTCGGATCGGCGAGCTCGGAGGAGTGCACCCAGGTGATACGACGATCCAGATCCGCGGAGGGACACGCGGGGCGCAGTCCGAGGGTGCGGTCATCGCAGAGGTCCTGCAAGGTGACCGACATAAAGCCCCCTGACACAGTGGAGTGCTGGCGCTGCTGAACTCGACGATCCGGACACTACCGCGGATCGGTGTCGTGGATCACGCTGTCCGGCACGGATCGTCGTCGAAGGGAAGTTCGAGCGTGACCACCACCGCGCCCCGGACCATCACCGCGCAGCGCTACGTCGGGACCAGCCTCCCGCGCAAGGAGGACCCGGCCCTGCTGACCGGTCGGGCGACCTGGACCGACGACATCACGCCCGTGGGCACCCTGCACATGGCGGTGGTCCGCAGCCCGGTCCCGCACGCCAGGATCGTCTCGATCGACACCACGGCCGCCCGCGAGCAGACCGGTGTGCGCGCCGTCTACACCGCAGCCGACGTGGACCACGAGTTCCTCGCCGGCATCCCGTGCGGCTGGCCGGTCACCGAGGACATCAAGGTGCCCGACCACCGTCCGCTGGCCCGGGACGAGGTCAACCATGTCGGGGACGGCGTGGCCGTCGTCCTCGCGACCAGCGCCCGGGCCGCCCGGGACGCGGCCGACCTCGTCGACGTCGAGTACGACGAGCTGCCCGCCGTCGTCGACATCGCCGACGCGCTGGCCGACGACGCCCCGCTGGTGCACACCGAGCTGGGCACCAACCACTGCTACACCTGGCCGCTCGCCACCGGTGACGTGGACGCCGCGTTCGCCGAGGCCGACGTCGTCGTCTCCGGGCAGTACCTGCAGCAGCGGGTGATCGCCTCGCCGATGGAGCCGCGCGCCGTGGTCTGCGTGCCGGACCCGGTCGGCGGCGGGTTCACCGTCTACACCGCCACCCAGGTCCCGCACTTCGTCCGGGACATCCTGGCCGCGGTCACCGGGATCTCCGACACCAAGATCCGGGTGATCGCCCCGGACGTCGGCGGCGGCTTCGGCGCCAAGCTGAACGTCTACGCCGAGGAGTTCCTCGCGCTCGTCCTCGCCCGCAAGCTCGGCGCACCGGTCAAGTGGACCGAGACCCGCTCTGAGCACCACCAGGCCACCACGCACGGCCGCGGCCAGATCCAGGACATCTCGGTCGCCGCGACCAAGGACGGCAAGATCCTCGGGATGAAGGTCGAGCTGCTCGCCGACATGGGCGCCTACCTGCAGCTGCTCACCCCGGGCATCGCCGTGTTCGGCGCCTTCACCTTCTGCGGGCTCTACGACTTCGGCAGCTACTCCTTCACCTGCCGCGGCGTGTTCACCAACCTCACCCCGACCGACGCCTACCGCGGCGCCGGCCGCTCCGAGGCCGCCTACGGTCACGAGCGGATCATGGATGACCTGGCCCGCGAGCTGGGCATGGACGCGGCCGAGGTGCGGCTGCGCAACCTGCACCCCAAGTTCGACGAGCCGCGCACCGTCCCGTCCGGCGTCCAGTACGACTCCGGCGACTACGAGACCTGCATGCGCAAGGCGATGGAGCTCGTCGACTACGAGAAGCTGCGCGAGGAGCAGCGGACCCGGCGCGAGTCCGGCGACGCCGTGCAGATCGGCATCGGCTTCGGCAACTTCACCGAGTCCGGCGGCCTGTCGCCGTCCAAGGTGGCGGCCGGGGTGCGGCTGCAGTCCGGCGGCTGGGAGCAGGCCACCGTCCGGATGACGACCAGCGGCAAGGTCGAGGTCGTCACCGGCACCTCGCCGCACGGGCAGGGCCACGAGACGGCCTGGTCGCAGATCGTGGCCGACCGGCTCGGCGTGCACCCCGACGACGTCGAGGTGCTGCACGGCGACACCCTGATCGCGCCGTTCGGCCGCGACACCTACGGCTCACGCAGCCTCGCCGTCGGCGGCACCGCCGTGCACCTGGCCGCCGGGAAGGTGCGGGACAAGGCGATGCAGATCGCCGCGCACCTGCTGGAGGCCGACGAGAAGGACCTCGAGTTCGAGGCCGGCCGGTTCCAGGTCGCCGGCACCGCCGGCCCGTCGGTGACCATCCAGGAGGTCGCCGGGGCCGCCTCGCTGGCCGCGAACCTGCCCGACGGCATGGAGCCCAACCTGACCGCCGACTCGGCGTTCGATCCACCCAACTTCACCTGGCCGTTCGGCACCCACATCTGCGTCACCGAGGTCGACACCGAGACCGGCTTCACCCGGATCCGCCGCTACGTCGCCGTCGACGACTGCGGCGTCGTCGTGAACCCGACGATCGTCGAGGGCCAGCTGCACGGCGGCATCGCCCAGGGCATTGGCCAGGCGCTCTACGAACACGCCACGTTCGACGACGCCGGCAACCCGACCGCGGGCAACCTGGCGTCCTACACCGTGCCCGCGGCGACCGACCTGCCGCACTTCGAGCTGGAGCAGACCGTCACCCCGTCGCCGACGAACCCGATGGGGGTCAAGGGGATCGGCGAGTCCGGCGCGATCGGGTCGTCCCCGGCCGTGGTCAACGCCGTGATCGACGCCGTCGCGCACCTCGGGGTCACCCACGTCGACATGCCCGCCACGCCGCAGGCCGTCTGGCGGGCGATCACGCGAGCGAGCGAGCAGACTGCCTGAACCCGTAAGGAGGAGGCCGGGACATGGTGGCCATCAACTGCGACATGGGCGAGTCGTTCTCGATCTACCACTGCGGCGACGACGAGGGGCTGATGCCCTACGTGACCGTCGCCAACGTGGCGTGCGGGTTCCACGCGTCCGATCCCCGGGTGATGACCCGGACCGTGAAGCTCGCCAAGCGGCACGGCGTGAAGGTCGGCGCGCACCCGTCGCTGCCCGACCGCGAGGGCTTCGGCCGTCGCGAGATGACGATGGACCGGGAGGAGCTGACCGCCGCCGTCGTGTACCAGATCGGCGCGTTGTCGGGCTTCCTGCGCGCCGAGGGCATGGACCTCAACCACGTGAAGGTGCACGGGTCGCTCTACGGGATGTCCTCCCGTGACCCGGAGGTGGCGCAGGCGATCGCGGACGCAGCGGACGTCTTCGGCGCACCCCTGATGGGGATGGTCGGCACCGTGCACGAGCAGGTGTGGGGCGACCGCGCCGCCGGGTTCATCGCCGAGTACTACGCCGATCTCGACTACCGCGACGACGGCTCGCTGATCATCACCCGGGAGCACCAGGCGTTCGACCCGGTGCGGTCCGCGGAGCGCGCGCTGCGCGCCGTCACCGAGGGGAAGGCGACCTCGGAGAACGGCAAGGAGCTCACCGTGCGCGCCGACTCGGTGTGCGTGCACTCCGACACCCCGAACGCGGTGGAGCTGGCCGAGGCCGTCCACGCCGCCCTCAAGCCGCATCTGAACTGAAATCCCACCTGAGCTGAGGAGTTCGTACGTGCCCCGTCATGAGGTCGTCTCCCCGATCCCCGGCGTCTTCTACCGCAAGCCCGACCCGGACAGCCCGCCGTTCGCCGAGGACGGCGGCACCGTCTCCGACGACCAGGCCATCGGTCTGGTCGAGGTCATGAAGTCGTTCCACCAGATCCCGGCCGGTGCCTCCGGCACGCTCGTCGAGTTCCTGGTCGGCGACGAGGACGAGGTGGACGCCGGCCAGCCGGTGGCGGTCATCGAGATCGACTGAGGGGCCGCACCGATGAAGAAGCTGCTCGTCGCGAACCGCGGCGAGATCGCCGTCCGGATCATCCGGGCCGCCAGGGACCTCGGGATCTCCACGGTCGCCGTCGCCTCCGCGGCCGACGCCGACGCGCTACACACCCGCCTCGCCGACACCAGCGTCGACATCGGGCCGTCGCCGGCGTCCAAGTCGTACCTGGTCGCCGACGCGATCCTGGCGGCCGCGAAGGACTCCGGGGCGGACGCCGTGCACCCGGGCTACGGGTTCCTCTCCGAGCGGGCGTCGTTCGCGACCGCGGTCGCCGACGCCGGGCTGACCTTCGTCGGGCCGGCGGGCCCGGTGATCGAGCGGATGGGCGACAAGGTCGCGGCCCGTGAGGTCGCCCGGGCCGCCGGGGTCCCGACGGTGCCCGGCACCCCCGGCGGCGTCGCCGACGCCGACGCGGCGGTCGAGGCGGCCCGGGACACCGGCTACCCGGTGATGCTCAAGGCCGCCGCCGGCGGCGGCGGGCGCGGCATCCGGGTGGTGCAGGACGAGGCCGGCCTGCGCCGCGCGTTCGGGCAGGCGTCCACCGAGGCCCAGAAGGCGTTCGGCGACGGCACCATGTACCTGGAGCGGTTCGTCGAGCGCGCCCGGCACGTCGAGGTCCAGGTGCTCGGCGACGGCTCCGACGCGGTGCACCTGTTCGAGCGGGAGTGCTCGCTGCAGCGGCGCCGGCAGAAGGTCGTCGAGGAGGCGGTGTCCCCGGGCATCTCCGCGGCCACCCGGGACGCCATGACGACCGCCGCGGTCGACCTGTGCCGGGAGGTCGGCTACACCTCGGCGGGCACCGTCGAGTTCCTGGTCGACGACACGACGGGGGAGTTCTTCTTCATCGAGATGAACACCCGGATCCAGGTCGAGCACCCGACGACCGAGCTGGTCACCGGGATCGACCTGGTCGCCGAGCAGCTGCGGATCGCTGCCGGCGAGCCGCTGCGGTTCAGCCAGGACCGGATCGAGCGGCGTGGGCACGCCATCGAGTACCGGGTCAACGCTGAGGACCCCACCAAGGACTTCATGCCCCAGCCCGGCCCGGTCGGCCGGATCACCCTGCCCGCCGGGCCGTGGGTGCGCTGCGACACCTGGCTGGAACCCGACGCGGCCGTCCCGCCCTACTACGACTCGCTGCTGGCCAAGGTCGTCGTGTGGGGTATCGACCGCGACGAGGCGCTGACCCGGTCCCGCCGCGCGCTGGACGAGTTCACCGTCGCCGGCATCCCGACCACCGTCGGGCTGCTCCGCGAGCTCGTCGACGAGCCGTGGGTCGGCGCGGCCGACTTCCACACCGGGACCCTCGAACAGTGGCTGGCCGAACGGAAGGAGACCTGATGAGCGCCCGCTACAGCTGGGGCGGCGACGAGTTCGTGTTCGTCGAGCTGGCCGAGGAGATGAGCCTGCAGGCCAACTTCAAGGCCGTCGCGATCACGAACCTGCTGTCCGAGGAACGCCCGGACGGGATCCTGGAGATCTGCCCGGCGAACGCGTCCTACCAGGTGCGCTACGACCCCGACGTGCTCGAGCCGCACGGGTTCCTGACCCACCTCAAGGAGCTCGAGGCGCGGGTCGGCGACGCGCTGGGCGTCACCCTGAACTGCCGGGTCGTCGAGATCCCGGTGCTCTACCAGGACCCGTGGACCACCGAGACGCTGCTGCGCTTCCGGGACCGCCACCAGGACCCGGACGCCACCGACATCGAGTACGCGGCCCGCATCAACGGCTACGCCGGCGTCGACGAGTTCATCGCCGCGCACTCCGGCTCCCCCTGGTTCACCTCGATGGTCGGGTTCGTCGCCGGGCTGCCGTTCAAGTACCAGATGGTGCCCCGCGAGCGTCAGATCGTCGTCCCCAAGTACCTGCGGCCGCGCACCGACACCCCGAAGCAGACCGTCGGCTACGGCGGCTGCTTCTCCTGCATCTACTCGGTGCGCGGGGCGGGCGGCTACCAGATGTTCGGCATCACCCCGGCCCCGATCTACGACCCGCGCCAGACCAAGCCGGACTTCACCGAGCACAAGGTGTTCATGCGGCCCGGCGACATGGTCAAGTTCCGGCCGATCGACCGGGACGAGTACGACGACGCCGAGGCGAAGGCCGAGGCGGGGGAGTACCGCATCACCGCCCGGCCGGTCGAGTTCGACCTGCAGCCGTTCCTGGACGACCCGGACGGCTACAACAAGCGCCTGCTGGAGGTCCTGACGTGAGCGCGACGACGTCGATCGAGGTCCGCAAGCCCGGCCTGTCCACCACGGTGCAGGACGGCGGCCGGTCGGGCTACTACCACCTGGGCATCCCGCCGTCGGGCGCGCTGGACCAGTACTCGCTCGCCGCGGCGAACGCGCTGGTCGGCAACTCGCCCGACGACGCCGTGCTCGAGATCGTCTACATGGGCCCGGAGCTGCGCTTCACCGGCCCGGCCGTGGTCGCCGTGACCGGTGCGGCGATCGCGCCGCGGGTGAACGGGGAGACCCGGCCGCAGTGGGAGTCGTTCGCCGTCGCCGAGGGCGATGTGCTCGACTTCGACTATCTCAAGTCCGGTGCGCGGGCCTACCTGGCCGTGTCCGGCGGCCTGGACACCCGGGTCGACCTGGGCAGCCGCTCCACCTACGTGATCGGCTCGCTGGGCGGGGTGGACGGCCGCCCGATCGCCGAGGGCGACGTGCTGCCGATCGGCTCCGGCGGGTCCGGGCGGGCCGGCCTGGTGGTGCCCGAGGACCTGCGGACGTCGACGTCCAAGGACGTCGAGGTGCGCGTCGTGATGGGCCTCTACGACCACCGGCTCACCGACACCGGCCGGGCCACCTTCCTGGACACCACCTGGACGCTGACCCCGGTCGCCGACCGGATGGGCTTCCGCTACGCCGGCGGGCAGCTGGAGACGGTCGACCGGGAGCCGCCGTTCGGGGCCGGGCAGGACCCGTCGAACATCGTGGACTCGCCGTACCCGATCGGCTCCATCCAGGTGCCGGGCGGCGTGGAGCCGATCATCCTGCACCGCGATGCGGTGTCCGGCGGCGGCTACATGATGGTGGCGACGGTGATCTCCGGGGATCTCGACGTGGTCGCCCAGTCGGCGCCGCGGACCCGCACCCGGTTCGTCGAGGTCGACCTGGAGACCGCGCTGGGGCTGCGCGCCGAGCGGAAGGACCGCCTCGCCCGGATGTACGCGGCGCTGACCTGACGGCCCCGGTTCCGCCGGACCGAGGTAGGTGACTCACCCGTCCGGGGTGGCCGGACGCGATCATCTGGTCCAGACTCGACGCTCGGTCGTACCGGAACATCGCGGGGAGGCGGTTGGCGCACCATGGGCAGGCACCGGAGCACGGCGGGTACGAGCCTGGCCCGGAGGATCCTCGCGGTCGCGATCCCCGCGATCGGCGCGGTCGCGCTCGCCGCGGCCGTGGTGCTCGGGTCCGGGCCGGATCGGCCCGCCGACCGTGCCCCGGAGCCGGACACGTCCGCGCCCGAGCCGGGCGCGACCGCAGGCACCCCCGACGGGATCCCGGCCGCGCCCGACGCCACGGGTGCACCGGGTCCCGCGCTCGCCGCCGGGGAGGCGGCCGGCGCCGCCGCGACCGCGCCGGCCGCCGCGGGCCGGGGCGCCGGGGGATCCGTACCGGGTCCGGCCGCCCCGGCACCTGCCGGATCGGGTTCTGCGGACGCGGGCGCCGGGGGTTCCGGCGGGTCGGGTTCCGGCTCGGGTACCGCCGGCGCCGGTCCGGCGGGTCCGGCTGCTGCGGGCCCTGCGGGCTCAGCTGGTACTGGCCCTGCCGGTACGGATCCTGGCGGCTCGAGCCCTGCGGCCATGGGCCCTGCCGGTTCGGGTCCTGCGGGTCCCGAACCTGGTCCCGATCCTGCGGGTCCCGAACCTGCGGACTCCGGCCCTGCCGGCCCAGGCTCTGCCGCCCCGGGTGCCGGCCCCGCCGCACCGGGCCGCGACCGCACACCCCCGCCGGTGCCGCAGCCCCGGACCGAACCCGTCCCCGTCGTCCCGCAGCAGCGCTCGGCCGACCCGGCACCATCGCGCAGCGCCACCCCACCCGGCAGCGCACCCCGTCAGCGCGCCGACCGCCCCGGCCTGGGCACCCGCGACGAGGTCCGGCAGAAGGTCCGCGGCGCGGACGAGAGCGGCGCCCTGCTCCGGCTCCGGCTGAAGCTGCAGGAGTCCGCGGAGCTCGACGTGCGGGTCCCCGGCCCGGCGCTCTCGCTGATCCCGGACTGACCCCCGGCCGGGCTGCGCACCCACCCGTTCGGCGCATGACCGCGGCGCACCCCGCCCGTCATCGTGATCAGCATGATTGATCCGATCGGCCGTACTGATTGCTCCTGATGGCGCCACGCCATCGCATGCCCGCGTCCCACGGCGCCGCTCCCCGGGCCGGGCACACCCCGCCGCGCCGCGGCCCGGGCCGTCCCGGACCGTGGCGGACGGTCCTGTACGGCGGGATCCCGCTGCTGCTGGTGACCGGCGCCGTCGTCGCGAGCCTGCTCACCGGCCGCGCCGCACCGGCCGACGAGCGGATCGGGGACAGCGTGCCGATCCCGACGTTCGCCGACCGGCCCTCGGCCGTCGCGGACGGCCCGGAGCCGACACCGGGCCCGTCCCGGACCGCCCCGCCCCGCACCACGGCCCCGCACGGCGCAGTGCCCGGCGAGGCGATCCTGGCCGGCGATCCGGCCGCCCGCGCCGCCGGCGACGCCGCCCGCGCGGTCACCGTGCGGGCCGCCGCCGAGGAGCGCGCGGCGGAGCAGGCCCGCCAGGAACGCGAACGGGCCGCGCAGCAGCGCCGGGCCGCCGAGGTGGAGCTCCGCCGGGAACGGGCCCGGACCGCGGCGGAGTCACCCCCACCTGCCGGACCGGCCCGGCCCGCGCCCGACCCGCCCGTCCCCACCGAGGCCGAGCCGGCACCGCCCGCCCCGGCCGGGCCCGAACCGGCGGAGTCGCCCGGCCCGGGCTCCGACCGGCTCGCGCCGACCGGCGACGGGCCCGCGAACCCGCTGGGGGAGCAGCCCGGGACCACCGGAGAGTGACCAGCCATCCGGGCGGTCGCGGTCCGGCCGCGCGCCCGCCATCATCGACGGAGCCGTTGAGCTGTTCGGACCAGCCGGAAGGGGCGCTGATGGGCGGACGTCATCGCGCGCGTCGGGTACGCCGCGCCCCGACCCGCCGCGCGCTGCTCGAGGCGCTGCCGGTCGTCGTCGCGATGGCCGCGGCGGTGGTCGCCCTGGTCGCGGTGGTCGTCGGCGGCGGGCTGCTCACCGGTGGCGGCGCCCCTTCGCTCACCCAGAGGGCGGGCGTCGGGGCCCCGGCCGTGCTGGTCCCGCGTGCGGCACCGGTGCTGCACCTCCCCGCCACCGACGCGGTCGCCACGGCCGCCGGTGACGCGGTCCGTGCCGCGGCCCGGCAGGACACCCGCGGGCCTGCCGCGGCCGCCGGCTGCGACCTCGACGGCCCACCCCGGTTCGACGCCCCGGCCGACCCGCACCGGATCACCAACCGCGCCTGCGGCTACCTCGACCAGCAGGGCCGGGAGCGCTCGCACGATCCGTGGATCGACGGTCAGCTCCTCGACGGCACCGGAAACTGAACCGGAGCCGATCCGGTGTTTCGCCCCGGACCGTTCGGGATACGGAGTCGGGGACGGGAGGCGATCACGATGACCGGACGGCATCGAACACCCACCACACCGGGCCACCGCGCCCTGCTCGGCACGGTCCCGCTGCTCGGCGGAGCCGGCGTCGCCGCAGGTCTGCTGGCCGGCGCCGCACCGGGGGACGTCCCGGCGCCCGCCCCGGCCGCGGCGACCCTGCCGGTGGCCGAGGCCGAGATCGAGCCCGCCGCGGGACCGCCCGGCACGGCCTCGGCACCGGTCACCGAGACCGGCACCGCGGGCCCCGGCGCCCTCCCGGGCCGCGGCGAGCTGCTGATGGACGCGGTCGCGGGCGCCCGCGACGCGACGCAGGCCCGGCAGTCGATGGACGCGCAGGCCGCCGCCGAGGTCAGCACCGTGGCCGAACAGCTGCGCGCCCAGGCCGAGGAGCGGGCCGCCCAGGCCCGCGCCGCCGGCGACGCCGAGTTCGCCGCCTACCACGAGGCGCAGGCCGAGCAGCAGCGGTCGACCGGCTCGTCCCGGCCGGTCGTCCCGGCCCCGCTGGACGCCGACCGCACCGGCGATCCCGTCGCGGACCCGGGTGCCACCTGCACGTCGTCGGACCTGCTGCGGCTCGGGCCGGTCGCGCTGGCCGGGCCGGACGATCCGGACTGCGAGCTGGACCCGTGGGTCGCCGGTCAGGTCGAGGACAGCCTGGACCGGATGCGCTGAGGCGCTACTCCAGCACGGTCAGCCCGAGCGCGGCACAGATCGCCGCGGCCTGACCGGGCGAGACGACCGCGCCGCGCAGCTCCCGCGGGGTGTCCGGGGTGATCTCGCCCAGGTCGCTGGTACGCAGGTCGGCCTGGTCCAGCCGGGCCGCCCGCAGCACGGTCCCGCGCAGCCGGCACCGGTCGAAGACCACCGTCCGCAGGTCGGAACCGGACAGATCGGCCTCGGACAGGTCGCACCCGCTGACCCGCAGCCCGCGCAGCGCGAGATCGCCGAGATCGGCGATCTGCAGGTTGCACCCGGACAGCACGAACGACGCGGCGAGCCCGCGCACGCCGCGCAGCACGGCGCCGATCATCCGGCACCCCTCGAAGCGGGTGTCCCCGAGCAGCGCGCCGGCGAACCGCGCGCCCGACAGGTCCACCCCCTCCAGCACGGCGTCGGTCAGGTCCGCATCCCGCAGGTCGGCCCCGGCCAGCGAGGCCCCCGAGATCCGGGCCCGGTCCAACCGCGCACCGCGCAGGTCCGCCCCGGCCAGCGAGCCGCCGCGCACCTGCACACCGGCGAGGTCGACCTCCCGCAGATCACCCTCCGGCAGGTCGGGATCGTGCACCGGCTCCCCGGACCGGACGGCGGCGATGAGTGTCTCGGCGGTCGTCACCCCGGCAGCCTGGCACGGGCCACCGACGGGTCCGGAGCTCAGGTCGCCGGTGGCGCGTCCGGCCCGACCGGGAAGCAGCGGACCGGCAGGGCGTTCGCCGGGTCGAGCGTGTCGGTGATGTGCTGCAGGGTGACCGGGTCGAACGCGACCGCGACGTGCTCGGCCAGGTTCGCCGGGCAGCCCTCCTGCAGCACGATGTTCGTCGCGCCGTCCATCAGCCCGGAGGTGTACGGGACGACCAGCTCGTCGTACCGGGTCAGGATCATCGTGTAGGTGACGCCGTCCACCCGCGGCCCGCCACCGGAGTTCAGCTCGGTCAGGAAGTCCGATCCGCGCAGGAACTGCCGGCACGAGGCGCACAGCGGATCCAGCACCAGCCCGATCGCCGGGCCGAGCCCGAGCTGCTGCCCGGTGCGGTTGAGGAACGCCAGCCCGGCGGTGTTCGTGCCGTCCCACAGCGGGGTGAGACCGACGTAGCGGTCGACGACCTCGGCCCCGCCGAGGAACTTCACCCAGTGGTTCGGCATCAGCGAGCCCTCGGAGTGGCCGACGATGTCGACCTGCTCCGCGCCGGTCGCGTCCAGCACCCGGTCGACGAACCCGGCCAGCTCCCGCGCGCTGTCCTCCATCGGCGTCAGGCCACCGACCTGGGTCAGCGGCGGCGGGGCCAGCGGATTGCGGCCGTAGGTCAGCGAGAACACGCAGTACCCGCGCGCGGCGAGCTGCGGGGCGACGTAGGCCCAGTTGTTCGCCTGGTTCGCCGACAGCCCGTGCACCAGCACCACCGGGTTCGGGTGCTCCGCGGTCGGCGTGCAGGTCCAGTCGTTGGAGCCCGGCGGCGGCGGATCGATCAGGTCCGTCAGCGGGTCGATCAGCCGGCCGGGAAGCTGTGCGGGCGCCGCCGAGGCGGCCTGCGCGGGGGTCACCATCGCCGTGCCGACCACCAGGGTCGCCAGCGCGATCGACGCGATCGCACCCCATCGCCGCCGGTTCATCGCTGCCGCCTCCTCGCGTCCGGTGTTACCGGTGGGTACAACGACCGGTGACGGGAAGGGATGCGCGCTGCTCCGGACGGGTGGCCGGATACGACACCCGCGGCACCGGCCACACCCGGCGTGGCTGGGTTACGCTGTGCCGGTGACGTCCTCCACCGCGCCCGCGGTCCCGGCCCCGACCTGGGCGGAAGCCGTGCGGTACGCGGCGGGCAGCATGGCGGTCGACGGGCTGGAGATCGACCGGGACGGGCAGGCCCTGCTCGACGCGGTCGCCCGCGAGGAGCTGACCGTCGACGAGGCGGTCGGGCAGGTGCTCGCCCGCTACCGGTGAGCCTCGATCCGTACCTCGATCTCGAGCACGGCGTCCTCCGCAACCGGCTCGGCATCACCGACGCGGCCGAGCTCGCCGCGGTCGAACGGCGCATCTCGGCCCTGCGCATCGCCGGGATCGAACGCTCCCCGGTGCCCGGCGGCTACGACCTGGCGCATCTGCAGCACGTGCACTGGCGGATCTTCTCCGACGTCTACCCCTGGGCCGGCACCCTCCGCACGGTCACCCTGGCCCGCAGCGGCCGCCCGTTCTGCGCGCCGGAGCTGATCCGCCACACCGCCGACGTGATCTTCGCCCGGCTCGCCGCCGGGGGCCCCTGGCGCGGCCGGGACCGCGCCGCGGTGCTCGACGGTCTCACCACCCTGCTCGCCGAGCTGAACGACCTGCACCCGTTCCGCGAGGGCAACGGCCGCGCCCAGCGGACCTTCCTGGGGCAGCTCGCCCGGGAGGCCGGCCGCCCGCTGTCCTGGGACGGCCAGGACCCGGTCACCGCCGCGGCCGCCGCCCGGGCCGCCGCGGCCGGGGACCGGGCACCGCTGCGCGCACTGCTCGACCGCGCTCTCGCGCCCTGAGCTCACCGGCGGTCCGGCTCGAACACCCCGTCCCGCAGCTCCGGCACCGCGGTCCCGGCGTCCAGCTCCGCGGCCACCTCGACGTCGTCGCCGAACCCGATGGCGGCCAGCTCCCGCCCGCTCGCGCAGCCGTGCAGCATCCCGGCCGGGTCGGCGAGCACCGGCCCGGCCGCGGCGGCCGCCGCGGCCGCCTCGGGGGAGCGGCCGTCGGCGGGCAGCGCCGCGATCAGCGCCCCCGCGCCCCACAGGTCCTCCACGGCCGGGCGCAGCGACCCGTCCGGCCACCGCTCGCCCGCGGCGACCACGGTGATCCGCAGGCCGCGCTCCAGCAGCGGACGGATCCGGTCCGCGGCGGCCGCCCGGTTCCGCAGCGACACCCCGAGCACCGGCCCGCGCGCCGCGGCGGCGATCGCGGAACCGTTGGGCGAGGGCAGCACCAGCCGCTGCAGCCCGGCCGCGGCCCGGACGGTGCCGGGGGACAGGCTGACCTCGCCCGGCCCGGCCGCCGAGCGCGGGACGGCCAGGGTCGCCCGGTGCGCCCGCGCGAGATCCGCCGCGCGCCCGTCGCGCCACCGGCACGGGACGACCGGCACGCCGCGGTCCGCCGCGACCGACAGCGTCGTGCTGAAGCTCAGCACGTCGACGACCACCAGCAGGTCGCCGGCGGTGGCGGCGGCGCCGACCGGCCCCCAGTCGAACCGGATCCGGTGGCCGTCCTGGCCGTGCACGCCGGACATCGCTGGCTCCCCCGACGGAGTGGTGCGTACCGGCACCCGGACGGGACGGTCTGGACCCTATCGGAACGAAACGATCGTCCCGGACGCTGTCGCCATGGGCAATGATCAAACCTTCGTCAAGGCGTTGGGCCGGGCGGACGTGCTGGCCGTCGGCTTCGGTGCGATGATCGGCTTCGGCTGGGTCGTGCTGGCCGGCGAGTGGGTGAGCGGTGCCGGGACCGCGGGTGCCGCGCTCGCCTTCGTGCTCGGCGGGTCGGTGATGGCCGTCGTCGGGCTCACCTACGCCGAGCTGGTGTCGGCGCTGCCGAAGGCCGGCGGTGAGCACCACTACGTGCTGCGCGCGCTGGGATCGCGCTGGGCGTTCGTCGCGTCCTGGGCGATGGTGCTCGGCTACCTGTCGGTCGTCGCGTTCGAGGCCGTCGCGCTGCCCGAGACGGCGCTGTACCTGTTCCCCGATCTCAACGCCGGCCTGCTGTGGACGGTCGCCGGTTACGACGTGTACGCCACCTGGGCACTGGTCGGGATCGTCGGCGCCGTCGTCATCACCTGGCTGAACTACGTGGGGATCCGGCCGGCCGCCGTCGCTCAGACGATCGCGGTCGCGTTCCTGGTGGGCGTCGGGATCGTGATGCTGACCGGCACCGTCGTCGGCGGCAGCGCCGCGACTGCGGAGCCTTGGTTCACCGGCGGGTTCGCCGGGATTCTCGGGGTGCTGGTGGCGGTGCCGTTCCTGTTCGTCGGCTTCGACGTCATCCCGCAGTCCGCCGAGGAGATCGACCTGCCCGAGCGGCACATCGGACGGCTGCTGGTGGTGTCGGTGTTGATGGCGATCGCGTTCTACGTGGTCATCGTGGTCGGGACCGGGTTCGCACTCGGCGACGACGCGCTGGGCAGCTCCCAGCTCGCCGCCGCCGACGCCATGGGTGTCCTGTGGGGGCATCCGGCGTTCGGCACGCTGCTCGTGCTCGGTGGCATCGCGGGCATCCTGACCAGCTGGAACGCCTTCCTGATCGGGGCGAGCAGGCTGGTCTACGCGATGGCTGCGTCCGGCATGCTGCCGCGCTGGTTCGCGTTCGTGCACCCGCGGTTCCGTACGCCGACGCACGCGATCCTGTTCCTCGGCGGACTGTCGGTGCTCGCGCCGCTGTTCGGCGACAACATGCTGACCTGGCTGGTGAACGCGGGCGGCCTGACGATCACGATGGGCTTCACCATGGTCGCGGTGACCTTCCTGGTGCTGCGCCGTCGCGAGCCCGGGCTGGTGCGGCCGTTCCGGGTGCGCGGCGGCCCGGTGATCGGGACGACCGCCGCCGTGGCGAGCCTGGTGCTGCTGTCGCTCTACCTGCCGGGGATGCCGGCTGCGCTCGGCCTGCCGGAGTGGACGATCGTCGGCACCTGGTGGCTCGCCGGGCTCTACTTCCTGACCCGCTTCCCGGAGACCGGCCCCGGCCCCGACGCCGAGAGCCGCCTCGTCGCCGCGACCGGCCGCTGATCCGCCACCGCCCCGCGCCGTCCGCACGGGATCCGATCCATACGAACCGGACGATCCCGTGCGAGCCGGACGATCCCGTGCGAGCCGGACGAACCCGTGCGAACCCGGGTGAAGCGCCGCGCCCCCGATGTGACCTTCGGCGGGCGGGGTGCGACCGCGGGCCGGTGGGGCCACCATTCCGCTATGGCCGTTGACACCCCCACCGGCGTCCGCTCGCCCGGCACCACCCCCGCCGACGCGACCACCGCCCCCGTCACCGTCTCGTTCACCCGCCGCGCCGATCCCGAGCACGCCACCGAGATGGTCGCCTGGATCCGCTCCGGGCTGCTGCTGGCCGAGGGCTTCTCCGGCTTCCTCGGCGGCGGCTGGGTCCGCACCCGCGGCGGGTCCGACGAGTGGCACATGCTCGCCCGCTTCGACTCCCCGGACTCGCTGGCCGGCTGGGAGGCCAGCCCGGAACGCCGCTGGTGGCTGGGCTCCGCGCAGGGCCTCGCCGAGATGACCCGCGCCGAGCGCCGCACCGGCATCGAGGGCTGGTTCGACACCCCCGAGCAGGTCGAGGCCGTCGGACCAGTGCAGGCCGGCCCGCCGCGCTGGAAGCAGGCGACCACCATCTGGCTGGCGTTCTTCCCGCTGAACCTGCTCGCCACCGTCACCCTGGGCGCGCTGATCGCGGACTGGCCGGTGGTGCCGCGCACGGCGGTGCTGACCCTCGTGCTGACCCCGCTGATGGTGTACCTGATCCTGCCCCGGATCACCCGGCTGCTCGGCTGGTGGCTGCACGGCCAACGGTTCCGGGACCGGCACCTCAGCCCCGCCGGCTGACCCGGCACATCCGCCCGGCTGATCATCCACGGGGGCCCCCGGACCGTCCGTTGCGCGGTCGCTACCGTCGTTCGGTGCTCACCTCGGAACCGACGGTCGCGGAACGGGAGCCGGTCGACACCGCACGTGACCGCCTCCGCCTGCGCTGGGCGGGCGGGCTCGGCCTGCTCGCCTTCGTGCTGGCCGTCGCCGTGCCGTTCCTCCCGGTGATCCAGCACGAGAACACGATCGTCTGGCCGTCGCCGTCCACCGGCACCGCCGACGTCAACGCGCCGCTGGTCGCGCTGCGCCCGGAGTCGATGTCGGTCACCGTGCCGGCCGAGGCCATCCGCAGCCTGGACGCGCGCACCCCCGGCCCGGCGACCGTGGTGTCCACCGTGCCGCCCGAGTCGCCGGAGGGCGCCCGCTCCGGGATGTCGCTGTCGGTCTCCGACGGCAGGCTGTTGCTGGTCAACCGCGGGCAGGAGCTGGTGGCGGCGCCGCTGCGGGACGGCCCGACACAGGTGCGGGTCACCTCCGACGCCCGGTCCAGCACCGTCGATCTCGGCTCCGGGGCGCAGACCTTCGAGGGCGACCTGCGGCCGCAGTCGGTCGGTGTCTACTCCGATCTGGACGCCGACCTCGATCCGCTCGCCGACACCGCCGTCCGGATCAGCCCGGACACCCGCTTCGACACCAGCCCGTCGGTCTGGAAGACGGCGGCGACCGTCGTGGCGAGCGTCGCGCTGGTCGGCTCGCTGCTCGCACTCGCCGGGGTGGACCGCCGGCTCGGCCGCAGCCCGCACCGGGCCGGGCGGGAGGCCGTCGGCGGGCTCGCCGGGCGGTGGCCGCCGCGGCTGCGCCGCTGGTGGTCCCGGGCCCGTCCACGGCCGGTCGATCTCGTGGTCACCGCGGTGCTGTTCGTCTGGATGGCGATCGGGGGCCAGACCTCCGACGACGGCTTCACCCTCGGCATCGTCCGGGACGTCCCGAGCTCGGGCTATGTCGGCAACTACTACCGCTGGTACGACGCCGCCGAGGCGCCCTTCGGCTGGTTCTACGATCTCTACGCGCTCTGGGTGCAGGTCTCGGACTCGCTGCTGTGGCTGCGGCTGCCCTCGGTGCTGATGGGCATCACCGCGTGGTGGCTGGTGTCGCGCGGCCTGCTGCCCCGGCTGGGCAGGCAGGCCCGCCGCTCGCACGCCGCGACCTGGGCCGCCGCCGCGGTGTTCCTGGCGTTCTGGATGGCCTACAACTCCGGCCTGCGCCCGGAACCGGTGGTCGTGGTGTGCTCGCTGCTCGCGCTCGTGTGCGTCGAGCGGGCGGTCGCCCTGCAGCGGCTGCTGCCGCTCGCGCTCGGCCTGTTCGCCGCGTCGATGGCGGTCGGCGCGAACCCGGCCGGGCTGATCGCCGTCGCCCCGTTCCTGGCCGCGGTCCGGCCGCTGTGGCGACTGCTCAGCAGCCGGGTGCGGGTGTTCGGCCCGGCCCCGGTGCTCGCCCCGCTGCTCGCCGCGGGCACCGCGATCCTGATGATCGCCTGGGCGGACCAGAGCTGGGCCGCGGTCATCGAGTCCACCCGGATCCGCTCCGACATCGGCCCGGACTGGCCCTGGTACACCGAGATCGAGAACCGCTACGCGCCGCTGTTCGCCGGCACCGCGGACGGCTCGATCGCCCGCCGCTTCCCGATCCTGCTGGTCATGCTGTGCACGCTGGCCTGCGTCGCGGTGCTGATCCGCCGCTCCCGGATCCCGGGCGCCGCGCTCGGCCCCGCGCAGCGGCTGATCGGCAGCACGATCATCTCGTTCCTGATCTTCGCGATGACGCCGACGAAGTGGACCCACCACTTCGGCGACCTGGTCGGGCTCGGCGCCGGGATGGTCGCGCTGGCCGCGATCGCGACCGGATCGGACGCGCTGCGGTCGCTGCGCAACCGGCTCGCCTTCCTCTCGGCCGCGTTCCTGGTCGCCGCGCTCAGCGCCGCCGGGCCGAACACCTGGTGGTACACCAACAACTGGGGCGTCCCGTGGGCCGACGAGCAGCTGATGCTCGGCGGTTTCGAGGTCTCCACGGTGCTGCTGTTCGCGGCGCTGCTGCTGGCCGCCGGCGCCGGCGTCGAACACCTGCGCGGCATCCGCGAGGAACGCCATCCCGACCAGCTCGCCGTGCTGGAACGCGCGATCGGCCGGCTGCCGCTGGTCGGCCGCTGGTGGCGGGCCCGGGACTGGCGGCGGGACGCCTCGGCGGCATTGGCCGCCACCCGCAGACTGCGGCTCACCTCCGCCCCGCTCGCCCTGCTCTGCGGGATGCTCGTGACGTTCAACCTGTGGTCGATGACCGCGGCGATGCAGAACCAGGCCGGCTCCTGGTCGATGGGTGCCGACGCGCTGACCCACCCGTTCGGCGGCTCCTGCGGGCTGGCCAGCCAGGTCTACGCCGAACGCAGACCGGCCGACGGCGTGCTCACCCCGGCACCGGAACCGAGCGGGATGGCCCCGCCCGCCAACCCCGATCTGCTCCCGACCGTCGCCCCGCCGCCCCCGCCGGGGGAGGCGACCGCCACCCCGGCCCCGCTGCCGCCCGGCGTCGTGCCGCCGAACAGCCCGGACGCGGAGCTGCTCAACCCGACCAGCGGCGGATCCGGGTTCCGTCGCGACGGGCTCCCGCCGACCGGCGGCGGCACGGGCGTCTCCGGGTTCGAGTACGTGCTGTCCGGCGGTCTGGGCAGCGACGCGGCCCCGGCGTTCGGCAGCTTCGACCCGTCCGGCCAGAACACCGGCACCCTGCGCACGCCGTGGGCCGAGCTCACCGCGGACCAGCGGGCCGGCACGACCCCCCTGGTGGTGACGGCGGCCGGCCGGCTCGGCGGCGGCAACCGGCTGACGATCCAGTACGCGACCCGGCTCGACGACGGCCGGGTCCGGATCGTGGAGCAGACCACCCTCGACGACGGCCGTGGCGAGGAGATGCCGTGGCGGGAGCTGCGGTTCGACCTCCCGGAGGCCGCCCGCAGCGCCACCGAGGTGCGGATGGTGGTGCAGGACAACTCGGTCGGCGCCGACGGCTGGCTGGCCGTCGCGCCACTGCGCGCCCCGCAGCTCGCCCCGCTGTCCACCGTGGTCGCGGACCAGCCGATGTTCCTGGAGTACCCGGTGTCGCTGGCCAGCCCCTGCCTGCGCCCGTTCGCCACCTCGGGCGGGATCGCCGAGATCCCGGCGTACCGGCTGCAGGCCGACGGCAGCCGGATGCGGTCCGACGGCGAGGGCTGGTCCAGCCCGCAGGCCGGTGGTCCGCTCGGCTGGATCACCGTGATCGGCAAGCAGAACGAGCTGCCCACCTACCTGGAGGGCGACCCCGCCCGGGACTGGGGCAAGGTGCAGTCGATCCAGCCGTACCGGCCCGACGCCGTCGGTCCCACGCTGGAGCGCACCGACCGGTTGCGCGCCGGGACCTACAGCTCGGGACCGCTCCCGGAGCCGCCGCCGGGCATCCCGTCGCCGAGCCGCTGACCCGGCGCCGGCCGGGCCCGGTCCGGGCTCCGGGCCGCCGCAGGCCCGGTCACGGCCGTCGCCCGGCCAGCCGGAGGATCTCGCCGGCGACCAGGTCCGGCTCGGTGACCGGGACCAGGTGCCCGGACCGCAGCGCGAGCACGTGTCGGCGTTCCGGCCCGAGCGCGGCGCGGACGGTGTGCGCGGTGTTGAGCGCGGCCCGGGCCCGGCGGCCGGTCCCGGTCGCCGCCGTCCCGGAGATGACGGTGACCGGGACGGCGCCGGTGTCCGGCGGGTCGGCGCGCAGCGCGCGCAGGTCGGTCACGGTGGACGCCGCCTCGGCGAGGTGACCGGCGACGCCGGCGGGGGAGAGCCACTCGGCGCGCAGGTCCGCGGCCGCGTCGGCGGGCAGCCCGCGCCGCATCGGCGCCGACGCCCAGCGGAGCAGGCCGGTCCGGGCCAGCGCCGGCAGCAGCGCCGCAGTGATCCGCTCCTGCACCGCGAACGCCCGGGTGAAGTACAGCTCGCAGCCCTCGTCGGTCGGGTCGACCAGGACCAGCCCGGCCACCCGCTCGGGGCGGGCGGCCACGGCGACCCGCGCCACCGGGCCGCCCCAGCTGTGCCCGGCGAGCAGGTATCGGTCGGCGCCGATCCGGTCGAGGACGTCGTTCAGGTCCATCGCGAGCCGGTGCAGGATCCGCGGGCCCGGATCGGGGGCGCTGCGGCCCAGCCCGGACCGGTCGTACACGACGACCGGGGCACGCCCGGCGATCGCGCGCTGCACCGCGGCCCAGGACGACCGGGTGGCCCCCATCCCGGCTTCCAGGACGACCGTCGGCATCCCGGGCGGACCGGGTGTGCGCTGCAGGAACAGCGTGCGGCCGTCCCGGGTGCGGACGTGGCCCGGTGTGCCCTGGCAGTGCGGCACCGCTGTCGCCCGGCCGGTCAACCGCTGAACCGGACCGCGGGGGCAGGACGCCGGTCCGGATCGGCCCCGGCCTCGGCGGATCCGGACCCGGACGCCGGGTCGGGTGCGGAGCCGAACGGGGTGGCCGGCGCGAACGGCCCGCCGGGCGCAGCGTGCCCGGCGCCGCTCTCCCCGCCGGACGGCGCAGGCTCGGCCCCGGTGTCGGGGACCGGATCGGCCGCCGCCTGCCCGCCCCGCCGGTACGCCTCGACGACGCCGGACGGGATCCGGCCGCGTTCGGAGACCGCGTAGCCGTGCTCCCGGGCCCAGACCCGGACCGCCCGGTTCTGCTCGCGGACCGCCGGGTCCCCGTCCGCGCCCGGACGCGGCCCCGTCGATGCCGACTGCCCCGTCGGCGCCCTCGATGCCGTCCGCGCCGTTGATGCCGGCCCCGCCGCGCGACGGGCGCGCGGGGCACCGGCCGGGCGGGCGGCGGCGAGGAAGGGCGCCAGCTCCTCCCGGAGCCTGCGGGCGTTGCCGGCGCTCAGGTCGATCTCGAACCGGATCCCGTCGAGCCCGAAATCGAGGGTCTCGTCCGCATCGCCGCCGGTGATGTCGTCGACGAGCCGGGTCGTCTCGACCTTCGCCACTGCTGTTCCTCTCGCGTCGCCGGTCCGGGAGCCCGGTGGTCGGCACGATCATAACGATGCGTGACCGGGCGACGGGCCGGACGGACGCGGCGCTCAGCAGCCCCCGCCGCCGCCACCGCCGCCGTCACCGCCGGAGCAGCCCCCGCCGGCGAACGAGCCGCCGCCGCCGTCACCGGCGCCGGAACCCGCGTAGCCCGCTGAACGGGCGCGGGGCCGCCCCGGGCGGGACGCCAGTCGCGCGCCGAGGGCCGCCACACCCGTCAGGGCGAGGCCGACCAGTACGAGTACACCGACCACCACGAGAACGTTCACGATGCTCTCCTCCCGGACGCGAGCTGGGTCACACTGCAAGTGCCCCCGACGATAGGGCGGCGGGGGAGCGGCGGAGCCGGACTTGAGCAGTTCTTGAGGCCGGTACCGGCGCGTCTGCGGCACGATGTGGCTGTGCGCATCACGATCGACGATCTCAGCGGCCCGGCGGTCCTCGACCTCCTCGCCGATCATCTCGCCGACATGCACGCGCAGGGCCCGCCGGAGAGCACCCACGCGCTGGACGTGGCCGCACTGCGCGATCCGGCCGTCACCGTCTGGGCCTGCCACGACGACACCGGGGCGCTGCTCGGCTGCGCGGCACTGAAGGAGCTCGCCGACGACGACGGCGAGATCAAGTCGATGCGGACCGCGCCGTGGGCGACCGGCCGCGGCGTCGGCGCCGGCCTGGTCCGGCACGTCGTCGGCGAGGCCCGCCGGCGCGGCTACCGGACGCTGCACCTGGAGACCGGCTCGACCGCGTACTTCGCGCCCGCCCGGCGGCTCTACCAGCGGCACGGGTTCGTGCCGTGCCCACCGTTCGCGGACTACCCGGAGGACCCGAACAGCGTGCACATGCGCCTGGACCTGACCGAATGATCAGCGATCGGTGGTGGATCGGTGCCGCCGCCGGCACCGATCCACCACCGGACGACGATCAGCCGCCGTGCTGCGCGGTGCGGAGCACGCCGTAGAGGTCACGCAGGTGCTCGGTGCCGACGAACCCGTCGAACCGCTCCGAGCCGGGCCCGGTGGCGCGCACCGGCACCGGCGCCCCGGTGTGGCCCGGGTTGGTCGCCCAGGCGATCCGGATCGGCCGGCCGTCCGCGGCGGTGAAGGTCTCCTCCGCGCGCTCCTCGAAGACCAGCGCCATGCCGCCCGCCTCGTGATCGGCGGTGACGACGACGAGGGTGTCGTCGCGGCCCTGCGCGAACTCCAGCACCCGCTCGACGGCCCGGTCCAGCGCGATCGTGTCGCCCATCGCGTTGGCGCCGTCGTTGTCCTCCGCCGCCGGGTCGATCATGCCGCCCTCGACCATCAGGAAGAAGCCGTCGTCGTCGCGGCTCAGCGTGGCCAGCGCGGCGTCGGTCATCTCGGCGAGCGTCGGCTCGACCGGAGTGCGCTCGCGGTCGTAGTTCATGTCGGTGCACTCGAAGACGCCGAGCAGCCGGTCGGCGTCCGCGGCCAGCAGCTGGTCGCGGTCCCGGGCGACGGTGTACCCGGCGGCCGCGTAGTCGGCGAACAGGTCGCGCCCGTCGGTCCGGTCGGTCTCCTCGGCGGCGCAGTGCTCACCGGCGGTGCCCGCCGGCAGGAAGAACGACTCGCCGCCGCCGAGCAGCACGTCGATCCCGTTGTCCAGGTACTGCCCGGCGATCTCGCTCTGCAGGTCGCGATCGGGCACCGAGGAGGCGAACCCGGCGGGGGTGGCGTTCGCGATGTCCCGGGTGCTGATCAGCCCGACGCCCTTGCCCGCCTGCTGGGCGAGCACGCCCAGCGTCTCGTCCAGGGTGTTCGCGCCATCCGGGGTGACGTTGAGGGACCCGTTCTCCACGAGCGTGCCCGAACCCATCGACGACGCCGCCGCGGCCGAGTCGGTCACCAGGTCGTCGGCGGAGAAGGTGGCGGCCCGCGCCCGGTGCGGGACCGTCTCCATGGCCAGCGGCTCGTCCCGGCCGCGGTCGAGGTAGCGGGAGGCGAGGATCTGGGTGTCCGACATCCCGTCACCGATCACCAGGATCACGTTCTTCGCCGCAGGCTCGCCGGCCGCCGTCGCCGATGCCGCGGCGCAGCCGGCGGGCAGGGCCAGCAGCGCCGCACCCGCCAGTGCCACGGCCGCCCGGCCGGCCCGCCGGCCGCTCGTCGTTCTGATCACGGATCGTCCCTCCGTCGATGATCGATCGAAGCGGACATTACGGATGTACGGCGCTGATTCCGATACCGTCGTGCCGACTGCTTCCCGAGCGTTCACCCTGCGTGCACCGGGACTGTGATGCCGCTCTCGCTCGAACGTACAGCGTGACCTAGAATGCTCTACGAGCCGTAGAAATACGGTGCCGAACGCCAGACCGCTCGACGGTCCACCACCTGGGCGACCGGCTGACGTTCCGCCGTCCGTCCGCATCCGGGTGCGGGGACGGAAACGGAGCCACGGGGAATGACGGTCGAGTCCGGCCTGGTCAACGCAGACCTGCGCCGCAAGCGATCGGTGGATCTCGCGCAGGTGATCCACGAACGGTTCGGCGAGGACGTGACGACACTGCGCGGGGGACTGCTGACCTACCCCTACCCGCATCCGCTGCCGGACCGGCACCGCGTCGAGATCGGGGTGCCCGCCGTCCGCGGCGGACCGGAGCTGATGCTCGTCGCCTCGACCGCGCCGGACGGCGCCGCACCGGCCCGCGGCGTCGGGATCTGGGAGCTCGCCGTCGCCGTCCGCGACGGGGGAGTGCTGCCGAAGGGGGAGGCCGAGGGCTGGGCCCGGGCCGTGTTCGGCTACCGCTGCGCGCCGCTGGTGTACCGGCGCCGGGCGGGCGGCTCCTGGCTGCGCCGCCCGTCCGGCGTCGAGTTCGTGGTGCACCACGGCGAGCACGGCCCGATGCACCCCTCGGACGTCGAGGAGTACGGCGCGTGCGCCTGAGCTACAGCTCGTAGGAGCGCAGCCACACCGTCTGCGGCGCCCGGCGCAGCGCCGACAGCACGCCGTCCGGCAGCACCTGGTCGGTGTCGGTCAGCACGTAGCCGTGGTCGCCCTGGGTGGACAGCGACTGCCCGGTCACGTTCACCCCGGCGTCGGCGAGCAGCCGGTTGATGTCGGCGAGCACCCCGGGGCTGCTGGTGTGCAGGTAGCCGGTGCGGAACACGCCCGGCGGGCGCGGCGCGGCGACGTTGGGCAGGTTCACCGACAGCGCGGTGGCGCCGCCCGAGACGAAGTCGACGAGCTTGGTGGAGACGAAGTGGCCGATCTCCTCCTGCGCCTCCTGGGTGGAGCCGCCGATGTGCGGGGTGAGGATGACATTGTCCAGGCCGCGCAGCGGCGAGTCGAACTCGTCGCCCTGCGCCTTCGGCTCGATCGGGAAGACGTCCACCGCGGCGCCCGCGATGTGCCCGGACAGGATGTTCTCGCGCAGCGCCAGCTCGTCGATCACCATCCCGCGCGAGGCGTTGATGAACATCGACCGCGGCTTCATCCGGGCGAACTGCTCCGCGCCGAACAGGCCGGCGTTGCCGGGGCGGCCGTCGACGTGGATGGAGACGATGTCGGCCTGCTCCAGCAGCGCGTCCAGGGTGGGGACGCGGCGGGCGTTGCCGTGCGCGAGCCGGTCCGCGGTGTCGTAGAAGATCACCCGCAGGCCGACCGCCTCGGCCATGTTGGACAGCTGGGTGCCGATGTTGCCGTAGCCGACGATGCCCAGCGTGCGGCCGCGGATCTCGTGGCTGCCGCGCGCGGACTTGTCCCAGACGCCCTCGTGCATCCGCTGGGTCTTCTCGGTCAGCCGGCGGGCCAGCACCACGATCTCGCCGAGCACCAGCTCGACGACGCTGCGGGTGTTCGAGTACGGCGCGTTGAACACCGCGATCCCGCGCTCGGCCGCCGCGGACAGGTCGACCTGGTTGGTGCCGATGCAGAAGCAGCCGACGGCGAGCAGGTCCTTCGCGGCGTCCAGGACGCCGTCGGTGATCGTCGTGTTGGACCGGATGCCGAGCAGCTGGACGCCGGACACCGCATCGAGCAGCTCGTCGCCGCTGAGCGAGCCGGGTCGCGTCTCGACCTCGATGCCCGCGCGACGGAACGCCTCGGCGGCGCCGGGGTGGATGTTTTCGAGCAGCAGAGCCTTCACCCGACCCAACCTAGGCGCCCGGGCCGGTCGGCAGACACCCGGCGGGAAGGGTGGTGACACACCGAGACCTCGCCGGAGCCGGGACCGGCCTCGCCGGGACCGTCCTGACCAGCGATCGCGCCTGGGCCGGTCTCGACACGACCACACCGATCGAACCCGTCCGCCAGGTGCATCGGCGAGGCGGGGCCCGACCGTCAGCGAGTGGTCCGGGTACCGCCGTTCACGGCGAGGGACTGGCCGGTGACGTGCCGGGCGGCAGGACCGGCGAGGAAGCCGATCGTGCCCGCGACGTCGTCGGGGCTGCCCGCCCGCCCGGTCAGCGCCGCGTCGACGAACGACTGGCGGTACTCGTCGGGCAGCATCCCCCGGAAGAACTCGGTGTCGGCGACGAACCCGGGGGCGACCGTGTTCACGGTGACGTCCTGCGGGCCGAGCTGGGTCGCGAGATCGACCGTCCAGGAGGCGAGGGCGGCCTTGGCCGCGCCGTAGGCGCCGGAACCCTGGTCCGCTGCGATGGACCCGATGTTGACCACCGCGCCACCCGGCGCGAGCCGCTCCCGCAGCGCGGTGGTGACCAGGACCGCGGAGAGCAGGTTCGCGTCCAGGTTCGCCCGCCACGCCTCGGCCGTCTCGGCCAGCGTGGACGGCGGCTCGCGGTCGAAGTCGGTGTTGCCGCCCGCGTTGTTGACGAGCACGTCGACCTGCGCGGGGAGCTGGTCCAGGGCGGACTCGACCTGGGCCGGGTCGGTCGCGTCGAACGGGAGTGCCGTGGCCCGGTCGCCGAGCCCGGCGACGGCGGCGTCGAGCACGTCCTTCCGGCGACCGGTCAGGACGACCCGGTCCCCTCCGGAGTGGAAGACCCGGGCGGTGGCCAGGCCGATCCCGGTGGCGGCGCCGGTGACGACGACGGTGCGCATGAACGATCCTCTCTCGATGACGACGGGTCGCACCGGCGGCACGCGCCATGCGGTGCGGGTACCTACCGCAGGCCGAGTGCCTGCAGGTCGGTGACGTACTTCCGGACCAGGTGCCGGTCCACACCCGGGACCTCTCCGGTGCCGTCCAGTCCGGCGGCCCGGGCCGCGGCGACGAACCGGGTGGTGGACGGCGCGGCCGGTGGTGTCCCGGTGCCGGGTGCGCGCAGCGCGTCCAGCAGGGGGAGCGCGCTGAACGCGGCGACCCGCTCGTCGAGCGTGTGTAGCCCGATCTCGAACCGCCTCAGCCAATCCTGTGGGTCGTCGACGCGGGTGATCTCCGCACCGCTCTCGGCGAGCCAGTCGACGACGGTGTCCAGCGACGCGCCGCCGGGGTCCGGATCGGTCACGTGGAACACCCGCCAGCCCTCCTCCGCCGGCCCGGTGCCGAGCCGGACGACGGCATCGGCGACGACGTCGACCGGCAGTCCCCCGTAGGGCGAGGCTTCCCCGCCGGGGCCGTGGAACGACGTCGGCGCGAGACCGGTGTGCAGGATGCTGAGGACCAGGCGGGTGAACATGTCGGGCCGGTTCAGTTGCCCGCGGAACCGCCGGTGGGCGAGGATCATGCCGGTGCGCAGCACCGTCACCGGCACGCCGCACCGGTCGTGCGTGGCGCGGAGCAGGACCTCCGCGGCCCACTTGCTGTTCGCGTACCCGGCGGCGTACCCGTCGGAGAGCCTGCGGACCGGGCTCACAGCGCGGAGGTCGTCGTCCTCGGTGAGCGGGCCCTCCATCCGGTCGCCGACGGCGATCGTGGACAGGTACACGATCCGCTTGCGCCGCGAGGTGAGCGCCAGCCGCACCACCTCGGCCGTGCCGCGGACGTTCGGGCCGAACAGGTGCTCGTAGGGGAGCAGGTGGTTCACCAGGGCGGCCGGGTGCACGATCGTGTCGACCGTGCGGGTCAGCTCCGCCCAGCGCCCCGGATCCAGGCCGAGCTGCGGGCGCTCCACGTCACCCGCGACGACCTGCAGCCGGTCGGTGGCGGCCGTGCGGAACCGGTCGACCAGCTCGGCGTCACCGGTGTCGAAGGCTGCGTCGAGACGGCGCCGGGCCTCGGCGTCGTCGGCGCCCCGGACCAGGCAGACGACCGGTCCCGACGAGCGTTCCAGCAGTTCCAGGGCGACGAACCGGCCGAGGAAGCCGGTAGCGCCGGTGAGCAGCACGCTGCCGGGGTCCTCGCCCGGCCCGGGCGCGTCCGCGGCCGCATCCAGGAGCGTCGGGTCGAGGAAGGTCTCCGGGGTGAGGTCGGCGGCCCGGAGCGTGTCCCCGGCGCCGTGCACCGACCGCGCGGTAGGGCCGGCGGGGCCGCCGGCGCGGGCGTCGCTCACCACCTGCGCCACTGCGGCGAGGGTGGCGGTGGGGCCGACGATCGCGGTGACCGGGACCTCGACGTCGTAGAGGTCCCGCAGCAGCGAGGCGAAGCCGAGCGCACTCATGGAGTCGCCGCCCAGGTCGGCGAACGCGGCCTGCGGCTCCGGTGTGGACGGGCTCCCGGTGAGCGCCGCCGCGGCCTCCAGCACCGTCTCCAGCGGGCCGCGCCCGCCCGCGTCCCGGCGCAGCCGGGTGAGGCGATCCTCCCGCCGGGTGTCGAGGTCGGCGCAGAGTGCCTCCAGCCGGTCGGCGTACCGGGCGTCGAGCCGGGGCCGCAGCGGCTTGCCGACCTCGGAGAGCAGCCCGTTGCCGATGCTGAACGGCTCGGGCTCGACCAGGATGTCGCGGGGCACCTCGTACGGGCGCAGCCCGGCCGCGTCGGCCTGGTCGCGGATCGACCGGGTGAGCGCGGCCCGCAGCTCGCCGGGATCGGGGTGCGCCCGGAGGGCCTGCGCGGTGGGGACGATGACCGCGACCAGGTAGGACCGCCCGGCGCGGCCGTGGACGAAGACCTGCTCGACGAGCGGGGCGGCGAGCAGCGCGTCCTCGACGGTCGAGATCGCCACGAACTCCGCCTGGGACAGCTTGAGGACGTTGTTCCGGCGGTCCACGAAGCGCAGCTCGTCCGGCCCGGTCAGGGCCATCACGTCCCCGGTGCGGCAGAAGCCGTCGGCGTCGAACAGTTCGGCGTCGAGGTCAGGGCGCCGGTAGTAGCCGGAGATCATCGTGTAGGTCTTCACGAGCAGCTCGCCGCGGGGGTACGGACGGTCCGTGGCGAAGTAGCCGAGCTCGGGGACGTCGACGAGCTTGTAGTCGATCACCGGTGGCCGCAGGATCTGGTTGTCGATCACGAAGGCGGATCCGGTCTCGGTGGTCCCGTACCCCTCGTGCAGGGGGATCCGGAACAGTTCCTCCATGAGTGCACGCACCTCGTCGTTGAGCAGTGCGCTGCCGTTCGACGCCATCAGGATCCGACCACCGAGCACCCGGTCCCGCAGGTCCGCGATCGCCTCCCGGCGGGCCCTGTCACGGTCCTGTCCGGCCGCGGTCCGGGCCTCCAGGTCGCCTGCGAACCGGTCCCGGATCAGTTCGCACACCCGCGGCACCAGCCAGAGTTCGGTCGGGCGTACCAGCTCCAGGTCGGTGAGCAGTGTGGACAGGTCGCCGCTGCCGACCGAACAGCACACCCCGCCCCTGGCCAGCGCGCCCACCAGCGCGTAGCGGCCGGTGATGTGGCTCATCGGCATGAAGTGCAGGAAGACGCCCGGCCGGGGCACCTGGGAGAAGCCGTGCCAGCCCATGGCCAGCAGCGGTTCGGTGAACATCGCGCCCTTGGGGGCGCCTGTGCTGCCCGAGGTGTAGAGGATCTGCGCGAGCGGTTCGGTCCCCGGCTCGGGGACGAACAGCGGTGCCTGCGGCAGCCCGAGGCCCGAGTCGACGAGTTCGGCGAGGGTGTGGACGCGGGTGCCGGTGTCGCCGAGCGCGACCCTGGCGTCGGCCACGATCTCCTCCACCCGTTCCCGCGGGCGCCCCTGCGCCAGCACGACCAGGTGCGGTGGCCGGACCTCCGCGGGCAGTGCCGCCAGCACGGAGTCGAGCAGGTCGACCCCGACCGCGAGTGCACGTGGATCCGTCTCCCGCATGATCGAGGCCCACTGCGCGGCGGATCCTGAGGTGGCGAGCGGGACCGACACCACGCCTGCCGAGATCGCCGCCAGCTCCAGCAGGTTGTAGTCCACGCTGGACGAGGCGAGGGAGCACAGCAGGTCGCCCGTCCGCAGGATCGGTTCCGGCCCGTGCCGCCAGGCGGTGCCGATCGCGCGGGCCCTGGTCCACGCCTCGCGGTGGGTGATCGTCCGGTAGCGCGCCTCGGGCCGGTCGACGGTGCGGCCGTCCGGCTCGCGCACGGTGGTCGTCGGCCGCTCGCCCAGCGCGGGCCGGTCGCCGTAGCCGAGCATGATCGTCTCGACGATCTCGCTCTGCGCCGTGCACCCGGCGACGGCGTCGGCGACCTCCGGCAGCGGGGCGTGCGCCGCGAGATTCGGCTCTGCCGCCATGAGCTCGGCCAGTCGCAGGTCCTCGGCCGTCTGCGACGGGTCAGCCATGGGTCCTCCGCGGTAGGGGTGCACGGGGTGGTGTGCGGACCGCGGCGGGACGGCCCGGGCGGCGATCGACGCCAATGATCGTTACTAAGGTAAGGCTATCTTAGGTTCCTGGGAGAGTCGAGCAGATCGATCCGCCGCCGGCCCGCCTGGCCAGCCACAGTCCCCATCGGAACGGCGCGGCGCCGGTGTGCTCGGCGTGGCAGCCCGCGGCGACGAACGCGTCCCGGAACTGCTCGGGTGTGAACAGGGTCAGGTCGATCTCCTCGGTGGCGTGCCGGATGCCGTGTGCCGGGTCGGCGGTCGCGTGGTGGACGACCATCCTGATCCGCTGCGACGCCCGGTCCAGCCAGTCCGAATGGGACAGCCGCACGATGCTCCGTCCGCCCTCGTCGAGGGCGTCGGTCGCGATGTAGCCGGGCAGGAAGTCCTCCGGGTGGTACCAGGGCTCGACGATCAGCACGCCGCCCGGCGCGAGGTGGTCCGCCAGCCGGGCGACGGTCGCGTCGAGCTCGGCCGCCGAGCTCAGGTGCGGGACCGCGAACAGGCACGTGATCGCGTCGAAGCGCTCGGCCAGCTCGATCCGCCGCATGTCGACGACGTGTCGGTGCAGCGAGTCCACCCGGCCCGCCGCGATCGCGAGCGCCTCTGGTGAGAGGTCGGCCGCATGCACGGTGTCGAAGGACGGCGCGATCCGCTCCAGGTGCAGGCCGGTGCCGCAGGCGACGTCCAGCAGGGAGTGCGCGCCGGGGCGCCACCGCCCGATCAGCTCCAGCAGTGCCCGGCACTCGCCCGCGTGGTCGTGTCCTCGCCTGCGCATCAGCAGGTCGTAGACCTCGGCGTAACCGTCCTGGTAGAGGCCCTGTGCAGGGGTCATGTGGGGTGGTCCTCGATGGGGAGGCGGTGTCCGGCCGGCCCCGGCGGCTCCTGTCAGGGGCCTTGGCGCGGGTACCGGCGCCTGGTTAGCTAAAGGATGCCTTACCTAACTTTGGGGAACAAGTGAGCCGGAGCGGTGCGCGGAGGTATGCCGATGGACGTCGTCGAGCTGGTCGCCGAGTTGCGTGGACGCGGCGCGACCCTGTGGGCCGACGGCGGAAGCCTTCGTTTCCGGGCACCCCGCGGGGTGCTCACCACCGAGCTGCGCGAGTCGCTGACGGCCCGCAAGGAGGAGGTGCTCGCGCTGCTGCGGGCCGATGAGGAACCGGTCGTCGTCGGGGATCCGGATGCCCGCCACGAACCGTTCCCGCTGACCGATGTGCAGGCCGCGTACCTGCTCGGCCGGTACGACGTCTTCGGTTACGGCGGTGTCGCCTGCCACGTCTACCTGGAGAAGAGCTACCCCGACCGGGACCCGGAGCGGCTGGCGGCGGCCTGGCGCCGGGTGGTGGAGCGGCACGACATGCTGCGGGTCGTGTTCGACGCCGACGGCTCGCAGCGGGTGCTCCCGGTCGGCTCGGCCCCGGACCCCACGCCGGTCTGCCTCGACCTGCGCGGCAGCACGACCGCCGAGGTACAGACCGCCCGGGACGCGGTCCGGGCCGAGCTGGGGAACGCGATCCACGACCCGGCGTCGGGCCGGATGCACGAGCTGCGGCTGACCCGGTCCGACGACGGCGCGGTGCTGCACGTCTCGATCGACTTCCTGGTCGCCGACTGGCCGGGCATCGCCAGGGTCCTCGGTGAGCTCGACGCGCTGTACGACGATCCGGACGCCGATCTCCCGCTGGCCCGGATCGGTTTCCGCGACTACGTGCTGGCCGAGCGCGGGCTGCGCGACACGCCCCGCTACGGCCGGGACCGGCGGTACTGGCTGGACCGGATCGACGATCTGCCGCCCGCGCCGGAGCTGCCCCGGGCCGAGCCCGCACCGGCCACCGGCGATCCGGAGTTCCGCAGGCACCGGTTGCGGCTCGACGCCGCCGACTGGTCCGCGCTCGGTGAGCGGGCGCGGGCCCGGAACGTGACCCCGTCGGTCGCCGTGCTGGCCGCGTACGCGGAGGTGGTGCGGGCCTGGAGCAGGCGCCCGCGGTTCTGCCTCAACCTCACCGTCCTGGGCAGGCGGCCGCTGCACCCGGACGTCGAGCTGGTGGTCGGCGACTTCACCTCGGTGAGCCTGCTGGAGGTCGACGGCAGCGCGCGGCGACCGTTCGCCGAGTCCGCACGGGAGATCGGCGTCCGCCTGTTCGACGACCTGGACCACGGCCTCTACTCCGGGGTCGAGGTGATGCGGGAGATCACCCGGCGCCGCGGCCGGGAGGCGGCGCTGATGCCGGTCGTGTTCACCAGCGCGATCGGGCGCGAGGCCGGGACCGGCACCGGGGCCGGCGGGGACTCCGACCGGTTCGGGATCAGCCAGACCCCGCAGGTCGTGATCGACTGTCAGGTCGTGGACGACGCCGACGGCCTCGCCGCGAACTGGGACGTCCGGACCGGGGCACTGCCCGAGGGTGTCGTCGAGGACATGGTGGCAGCGTTCGCCGAGCTGCTGACCCGGCTGGCCCGGGAGGACGCGGCCTGGGACGGAGCCGAACCCGTCCCGCTGCCCGGGCACCAGCGCCGGGCCCGCGCCGCGGTGAACGACACCGCCGGCCCGGTCCCGGACGGGATGCTGCACACCCGGCTGCTGGAGCAGGCCGACCGCACCCCGGACGCCCCCGCCGTGATCGGCGCGGCCGAGACGCTGAGCTACCGGGAGCTGGTGCGGCGGGCGCGGGAGATCGCGGCCGTCCTGACCGTCGCCGGGTGCCGTCCCGGCGACCGGGTCGCGGTCGTCATGGACAAGGGCGTCGAGCAGGTCGTCGCGGCGCTGGCGACGCTGCTCGCCGGGGCCGCCTACGTCCCGGTGGACGTCGTCCTCCCGGCCGCCCGGAGGCGGACCGTGCTGGAGGCGGCGGGCGTCGCGGCCGTTCTCGGGCAGTCCTGGGCCGACATCCGGGCCGACGTCCCGGCGGGCGTCCCGGTGATCGACGTCGATGACCCGGGGCCGGTCCCCGAGACGGCCGTCGTGCCGTCCGCCGTGCCCACCGACCTGGCCTACGTGATCTACACGTCCGGCTCCACCGGCGCGCCCAAGGGCGTCATGACGTCGCACCGTGCGGCGCTCAACACGGTCGAGGACATCACCCGGCGCTTCCGGATCGGCCAGGGCGACCGGGTGCTCGGGCTGGCCAACCTCGGGTTCGACCTGTCGGTCTACGACCTGTTCGGTGCGCTCGGCGCGGGTGCGGCGCTGGTGCTGCCCGCGCCCGGCCGTCCGGTCGACCCCGGGCACTGGGCCGACCTCGTCGAGACCGAGGGCGTCACCGTCTGGAACTCGGTCCCGGCCCAGATGCAGGTGCTCACGACCATGCTGGAGAGCACCGGTCGGCGGCTGCCGTCGCTGCGGATCGCGCTGCTGTCCGGGGACTGGATCCCGCTGACGCTGCCCGGCCAGGTCCGGGCGGCGTGCCCGGCGGTCGAGCTGGTCAGCCTCGGCGGCGCGACCGAAGCCGCGATCTGGTCGATCCACCACCGGATCGGCACCCTCGACCCCGGCTGGCGGAGCATCCCCTACGGCACGCCACTGGCCAACCAGGGGTTCCGGGTGCTCGACGAGCACGGGCGGGACCGGCCGGACTGGGTCGCCGGTGACCTCGTGATCACCGGCCTCGGTCTGGCGGAGGGCTACGCGGGCGATCCCGCGCTCACCGCGGCCCGGTTCCCGACCCACCCCGACGGCACCCGGATCTACCGGACCGGCGACGTCGGGCGCTACCGCCCGGGCGGCATCATCGAGTTCCTCGGCCGGGAGGACACCCAGGTGAAGATCCGGGGCAACCGGATCGAGCTGGGCGAGGTCGAGGCGGTCCTGCTCGACGCCCCCGGTGTCGGCGAGGCCGCCGTCGTGCTGGACGCCGCACCGGGACCGGGTGTGGACCCCGGGCTGGTCGCCGCCGTCGTGCCCGCCGCGCCGCCCGCCCCGGAGCCGGACGCGCGCGGGTCCGCCGCGGTCCTGGACGGGCTCCGGGCCGCGGCGCGGGCGGCGGTGCCGCGCGGGGCGGGTCCCGCCGTGGCCGCGGTCTGCGACCGGATCCTGACCACCGCGGCGGGCCCGGGCACAGTCCGGTTCGTCGAGATCGGCGCCGGCCGCACGGCCACCCACCGGCACGTCCTGCGGGCGATCGAGGGGTTCGACGTCGACTACCTCGCCACCGACCCGGACCCGGAGCTGCTCGCCCCGGTCCGGGCCAGGGGCGCGCGCTTCGACTCGTTGCGCACCGCGGTGCTCGACCCCGCCGGGGCACCCGCCGAGCCCGGTGGACCGGCCGGGGCGCGGCGCCCGGCACCGGGCACCGTGGACGTCCTCGTCGTCGCGGCCTGCGACCCCGGCCTCGACCCGGCCGCGGCGATCGAGGGGCTGGCCGACACGCTCGCCGCGGGCGCCTGGATAGTCGTCGTCGACCGTCGGGACACCGGCCGCGCCGACCGGCTCGCCGCGGCCGCCCGCGGGCCTGCCGAGGTACTCGCCGACCTCGACGACGGCACCGATCTCCTCGTGCTGCGGGCGAACCCGGCGCGGGCCCGGATCGACCGCGACGCGCTCGACGGGTACCTGCGCTCCCGGCTGCCCGCGGCGGCGGTCCCGCCGGTGATCGTCACGGTGGACGTGTTGCCGTTGACCGGGAACGGGAAGGTCGACCGCGCCGCCGTGCGCGAGCTGGGTCGGTCGCACCGGCCCGCGCCGCCGGACGGTGCCGCGGAGCCGGTGACCACCGGGCAGGACGGCCTGGAGCGGGACCTCGCCGCGGTGGCCGCCGAGCTCATCGGCACCGGGCCGGTCGGACGCACGGTCAACCTCTACGACCTGGGTGCGGACTCGCTGGTGATGGCCCGCCTCGCCGGACGGTGGCGGGAGCGGGTCCCGGACGCCCACGCGGTCGCGTTCGACGTCCTGCTGCGGCAGCTGCTCAACAGCGCGACGATCGCCGCGGTCGCCGACCTGCTGCGCCGCCGCGGCGGAACCCCGGAGCCCGCGGCCGCGGGGACCCACCCGGCCCCGGACCCCGCCGCCGGCCCGGCTGTGCCCGCTCCCGCCGCGGCCCCCGGTCCGGCCGGGATCGGCCAGCTGGTGTGGTTCACCGCGCCGCCGGAGCCCGGCACACCGGCGGGACCGGTCCGGGTCCTGTTCCATGCGGGCTTCGGCACCATGGACTGCTTCCGCACCCTGGCGTCCCGGCTGGCCGGGCAGCGCCTCGGGCCGGTCGTCGGCGTCGCGCTGGACGACGTGGACGGCTACTGCGCCGTGCCACCCGAGGACGTGGTCGCGGTCGCCGCCGACGACTACACCGACCGGCTGCTCGGCACCGGGGTGCGCGACTTCCAGCTCATCGGGTACTGCATCGGCGGGATCTTCGCGGCGGAGGTGGCCTCCCGGCTGGTCGAACGCGGCGCGGCCGTCGCCGATCTGACGCTCGTCGACGCCATGCCGATGTTCTTCGACGTCGAGGAGGAGCTGTTCGTCGAGGCCGCGTTCGTCCCCTCGCTGGGCCTGACGCCGGACACGGCGGTCTACGGGGGTGTCGATCCCGCGGAGCTGATGCGGGCGATGGAGGTCGCGATGGCGGCCCACGACGGCCGTCTCCCCGCAGGCGCGCTCGGCGCCGTCGGCGGCGACCCCGGGCTGGACGCGGTGGCGGCCACCCTGCGCCGGATCGCCGGCCGCCCGCAGCGTGAGCGCCTGGAGGAGTACGCCCGCGCCGCGTCGGACGGGATGCATCCGCCCGGCGCGATCCCCGGCCTGTACCGCACGTTCCGGCAGAGCCTGCTCGCCTCCCGGCACCGGGTCGAGCCGGTCGACGCCGACGCCACCTACCTGCGTCCCGCCTCGTCGGAGAGTGCGGGCGCCGAGATCGGTGCCGAGACGATGTCGTACTGGCGGGACGCGATCCTCGGCGAGCTGGAGGTGGTCGACGTCGGCGGCGACCACTTCAGCTGCATCGAGCCACCGCACGTCGAGGCCGTGGCCGGGCACCTGGCGGCCCGGCTCGGCCGGTGAGCGCCCTCAGCCCGCGTGGACGACGGCGCCGTGCAGCAGGGCCGGGTCCGGCGCCCGGTCCAGCCCGGCGACGGTGATCGACACGACCCCGGTGCGGTCGGCGGGCTCCCGTCGCAGGACGGGGTCGCCGGGCCCGACGATCGCGTCGGTCACGGCGACCTCCTCGGCGGCGACCCCCAGGGTGATGCCGGTGACGGCCTGCGCGCCATTGGGATGGGCGGTCGACGGGGGTCGCTGGGGCGGGTCGTAGGCGGAGACGACGAACGGGGCCCGGGACGGCCCGGCCATGGCGAACTCGTAGCGCACCCGCTCGCCGTCCGGACGCACCCGGCTGCTGCGGATCCGCCGACCGAGCCGTGCCCCGGCCCGGTTCAGGGCGCGCAGGTCGGCGCGCAGGTCCGTGGAGTCCGTCTCGATCGCCAGGTCGCAGAAGCCCTCGATGCCGGTGCGGGCCCACCGGGCGACCCGGTCGGCCATCGCGGACCCGTAGCGCAACGCGATCAGCGGGCGCAGCCGCGCCGCCTGGGCCGGCAGTTCGAACAGCTCCAGGAACGGACCGGAGGCGAACCACACGTGGGCGTTGTGCGCCTTCTCCGGGGCGGTGGCGTAGTCGACGGTGAAGCCGAGCTCCCGGAAGTCGCGGACGGCGTCGTGCAGCGCCGCGACCTTGACCAGGACGTGCCCGGCGCGACGGGCCGGGAGGGGTGGAGCGGTCACGGGACCTCCGATGTCGGGATGGACGCCGGTACCGCGGCGGCGGTCCGGTGGTGGGACGGGTTCACCGCGGGTCGGCCGCGTCGGCGGCGGCGCGCAGGGCGGCGGCCGGGCGGGGCACCGGCGTCGGATGCGGCCGCAGCCGCGGGTAGCCGAGCCGCTCGGTGAGGTCGTGCCAGGCACGGCAGGCCGCGAGGAGCCGCGCCCCGGCCTCCGGCGGCGTCGCGGAGTCCGGGCGCAGGGTGCCGAGCACCGCGGCCAGTGCGTCCGGGAAGTGCGTGGCCAGCAGGTCGCGTTGGGTGGCGCTGTCCGCTGCGTCGAGCAGCGTCGCCGCCGGCATCCCGAGGTGCGCCGCCTCCTCGTCGTCGAACCGCCCCGCGAGCCGGACGGCCCTCGGCACGTGCAGGCGTGGCGACCAGACCACCGGCCCGTGCGCGTCGAGCAGGGTCAGGTTCCCCGCGGTGGTGCCGATCGTGATCGTGATCAGCCGGAGCAGGTGGTTGTCCGGGTCGTCGGCGTCCATCTCGGTCTGGACGCGCAGGCTCAGCGGGACGCCGCCGAGCTGCCCCGACATCACCCGCAACGGGTCGTCCGGATGCACCGGCTCGGCGGGCGCGCCGAACCGCCACGGGCGCAGCGACCCGAGCGCGGCCCCGAGCACGTGCAGCAACGGGAACGCGACCTGGACCGCGCAGGCGGCGTCGACGAACACGATGTCGTCCGCGGCCCGGGCCGCGGCCGCCGCCGCGACGAACCGGCGGACCGCGGGCAGGTGCGGGTAGGGGTCGCCGAGCACGAACGTGGCCCCGCCGCCGCGGGCCGCGCGCAGGTTGCCCGCGACCTCGTCGTGGTGCAGCGGCTGCTCCTGCACGACGTGCACCCCCCTGGCCAGCAACGCCCTGGCCAGCTCGGTGCCCTGACCACCGACCACACCGGACCGCACGACCACGGCCGCCACGTCCACGTCGTCCGGGACCTGGTCCACATCGGTCCACCACGGAACCCCGGCGTGCTCGGCCGCCGCCCGGGACGACGACCCGCCGCGGCCGAGCACGCCGGCGAGGGTGAACCGGGCCGGGTCGCGCAGCACCGCGTCGACGTAGGCCCGGCCGAACGTCGCCCCGCAGACCACGACCCGGGTCGGCGGGGCCAGGGGCACGGCGGGTGTCACAGCACGAACTCCTCGACATCGACGACGGTCGTGAGCGGTCCGTCCACGACCTCCAGGGTCGCCCCGCCCGCGGTGCACACCCGGTCCAGCGCGCGACCCGGATCGAGGGCCGCCGCGGCGGTGTGCCGACCGGGCGGCACGGCGTCGTCGAGCAGCTCGGCGACGGCGGCCGCGGCGAGCGCGCCGGTCAGCGCGGCGCCGCCCGGCCCGCGCAGCACGGCGGTACGGGTCGCCGGGCGCCCAGCGACGGTGCCGGTGACCTCGCAGGCGAGGACCGCCCACGGCGCCCGGCCCGCGACGTCCAGCGCGGATGCGCGGCACAACGCCTCCACGGCGTCCGGAGCGGGCAGCGACGGCGCCCGGTCCAGCGCCGTCCGCACCTGCGGGGACACCAGGACGGTCCACCAGGTCCCGTCGCGCAGCCCGGTGGCCCGCGCCGTCGCGATGTGCTCGTCGGTCAGCACCGGGCTCACGGTGACCGGCTCGTCGTGCAGTGGCCAGTCGACGTCGTCGCGCCGGGTGAGCGCGCGGGGCTGCACGGCGCCGTCGCGCCAGGACGCGAGTGCCCGCTGGGAGCCGTCGGTGATGCTGTGCAGCAGCTCGGTGGCCGCGGTAGGGGAGAGTCGGTCCCGCACCGCGAGCCAGCAGGTCAGCGTGGCCCCGGGAGCGAACCCGGCGCAGACCCGGCGGGGGAGCAGCCCGCTCAGCCCCGGCGACATGCCTGCGGCGGTCAGCGACCGGGCTCCGCCGGGCGGTTCCTGCTGCGTGCTGCCGTGCGGTGGCTCGCCCGCGTCGACGTGCCGGGCACCGGACGCCAGCACCGCCTCCGCCACCCGGCCGCCGTCCCGGAACGACGCGCCGGTGCAGTCCAGGACCACGGCGCACCCGGCGGCGAACGTGGCGACGGCGGCGGTGTCGGTGACGTCCACGACGACCCGCTCGATCGCCACCCGGCCCTCCGGCCCGGTGGCGATCTCCGCGGGAACCGGGGTACGACCGCCGAGCCGCAGCGTCCCGTACCGGGCGAGGATCCGCGTGGCGTACCTGCCCACGGCGCCGGACGCGCCGAGCACCCCGATCCGGGGGGTCACAGCACGAACTCCTCGAACCCGTCGTACTCCTCCGCCTCGCCGGGAACCGGGCCCGGCCCGGCGAGCACCTCGGCGACCGCGGCGACCCGATGCAGCACGGGATCGTCGAACAGGTGCCGCATCGGGATCGCGACGCCGCGCTCACGTTCCATCGCGGCGACGAACCGGGTGGCCAGCAGGCTGTCCCCGCCGAGCGCGAAGAAGTTGTCCCCGCGCCCGGGAGCGACCCCCAGCAGCGACTCCCACTGCGCGGCGACGGCGCGCTCCCAGTCGCCGCGGGGCGGCCCGGTCTCCGGTCCGCCGCCCTCCGGCCCACCGGTCCGGCGGAGCCGGGACCCGATCGCCCCGCGGTCGAGCTTGCCGTTCGCCGTCAGCGGCGCCCGGCCGAGCAGACAGACCAGCTCCGGAACCATGTGGGCCGGTAGCTGCTCGGCGGCGAACGCGCGCAGGCGGTCCGGCGCCGGCGGCTCGGCGACCGGCCGGTCGCCGATCAGCAGGGTCAGCTCCGCTCCCGGAAGCGGCTGCGCCGTGACCGAGCCCCAGCCCGCGCGCTCCAGGACCGTCCGCCACCCGGCACCGGTCAGCATCGGCGAGCCGTGCTCCCGCCGCACCGGGTCGAGCCGGGTGAACCCCCGTTCGAGGAGTGCGGCGGTGAGGAGGCCGACCGGTGCGAGCCCGGCCGGTTCCACGGCGACCAGCCGTCCGCCGGGACGCAGCAGCAGGGCCGCGGTCGCCGGGCCGTCCGCCGGATCGGCGAACGTGTGCAGGGTGCCGGTGCAGAGCACGAGATCGAACGTCCCGGCGAGGTCGTCGTCGACGACGGTGAGATCGGTCGTCCTGACCCGCGTCACCGACCGGTCGACCCGCTCGGCGGCCGCCGGGGACGCTGCGAGCACGGTGTGGTCGACGGCCAGGCCACGGGCCGCGCAGGCGGCCGGGACGGCCTCCGCGGTGCTCCCGTGCCCGCCGATCTCGGCGACGGTCACCGCGGCACCCGGCCGGGCGGCGGCGAACCCGGCGACGACGTCCACCACCCGGCGCACCGCGTCCGGCATGCCCGGCGCGGTGTCGAGCACGGCGGCCGGGGCGAGATCGGGGTCGTCGAGCAGGACCAGCGGGTCGCGCTCACCGGCGAGGATCGCGGCGAGCAGCTCCCGGCGCTCGAGAGCACCGGCGAGCGCCGGGGCGGCCGGGGAGTCCCCCGCCACCCCGGCCGGGCGGTGGACCAGGACCTCGCAGAGCCGCCTGCCGGGCAGCCCGTCGTCGTCCAGCACGCCGCGCGCGGTCAGCCAGGACCGCCACAGCGACGCCACCGGCTCCAGGTCCGGTGCGACGGCGGCCTGCCGGTCCGCGCCGAGACCGAGCAGCCCGGCGACCAGATGCTCGACGTCGGCCGCCTCGGCCGCCCTGCGGCCGTGGTCGAGGACCGGGCCGACGTCGCCGGGATCGCACCCCGCGCCGCGCGGGCCGGGCAGCGCGGGCGTGACGGCGGCGGCCAGCCGTGGTCCGGACGGGCCACCGTCGTCGACCACGACGACGGCCTGGTCCACCCCCGGGTGCCGGGTCAGCGCCGACTCGATCTCCCCGAGCTCCACCCGGTACCCGCGCAGCTGCACCTGGTGGTCGGTCCGCCCGAGGAACTCCAGGATGCCGCCGGGCCGGTAGCAGCCGAGGTCGCCGGTCCGGTACCAGCGTTCGCCGTCGTGCGTGACGAACCGCCGCGCGGTCTCCTCCGGGGCGCCGCAGTAGCCCGCAGCCACCCCGGTGCCGCCGATCCACAGCTCGCCGGGGACGTGGTCGGGGCAGTCCCGGCCGAGTGCGTCGACGACCCGGAATCGCTGGTTGCGCAGCGGATAGCCGTACGGGATCGAGCGCCACGCGGGGTCCACCGCGGCCACTTCGTAGGCGTTCGACCAGATCGCGGCCTCGGTGGCCCCGCCGAGCGCGACGAACCGGCATCCGGGCCAGCGGTCCGCGACCCGCTCGGGCTGGTCCAGCCCGACCCAGTCGCCGGACAGCAGCACCAGCCGCGGGGTGGTCGTGCCCGGCGCACCCGGGTCGACGGTCAGCAGCATGTCGAGCAGCGCGGGGACCGAGTTCCACACGGTGATCCGGTGCGCGTCGACGAGCTGCTGCCAGCGCCACGCGTCGCGTCGGGCTCCCTCCTCGACGGTGACCACCGCCCCACCGGCGGCGAGCAGGCCGAACAGGTCGAACACGGACAGGTCGAAGTCGAGCGCCGACACCGCGAGCACCCGGTCGTCGGGGCCGATCGCGAACCGGTCCACCAGGTCCTCGCAGGTGTTGCGGGCGCTGCGGTGGGTGACCTGCACGCCCTTCGGGTCGCCCGTCGAGCCGGAGGTGAAGACGATGTACGCGAGGTCGTCGGGGTCCACCCGGACCGGCGCGTCGATCGGCTCGGCCTCGCCGAGGCGGTCGACGGCCAGCACCGGCACGTCCGCCGCGGGATCGGCCGGACCCGCGGCGATCACCGCCCGGAGCCCGGCGAGGCGGTGGATCCGCTCCCGCCGCGCCGGGGGCTGGTCCGGACCGATCGGCACGTAGGTCGCCCCGGCGACGAGGACGCCGAGCACGGCGACGACCTGCGCAGGCCCCTTGGCCAGGGTGATCCCGACCCGGTCGCCGCGCCGCACCCCGGCCGACCGCAGCCCGCCCGCGACACGCGCCGCGATGTCGGCGAGCCCGCCGTAGGTCAGCGTCGACGCGTCCGGTTCGCCGGGCACCCCGGTGAGCACGGCGGTCCGCTCCGGGGCCAGCCGGGCGTGGGCGAGGACCTGTTCGTGCAGCAGGGCGCTGCGCTGCGGCGCCGTCGTGTCGTTGTGGCCGTGACGTGCCGCGACGGTGGCGGCAGGCAGGTTCGGCGTGAGCGGACCCGACCAGGACCGGGTGGCGACCCGATCGAGGAGATCGAGGTACGCGGCGAACATCTCCTCGACCATGCCGTCCGGGAAGAGGCCCTCGACGACGTCCCAGGACAGGTCGACACCACCGTCCCGGTCGACGATCTGGTGGTCGAGCCAGACCTGCGGCGTCTGCGAGACCGCCCACACCGGATGGTCGAACATCCCCGGCGACGCCCCGCCGAGCCGGTCGCCGATGCCCAGCGCGCTGGTCACCACGACCGGCGCCGACCGCTCGGCGACACCGTCCCGACGGGCCGACTCGCGCAGCACCGTCAGCGCGGACAGCTCGCGGTGGTCGAGGTCCGACCACAACCGTTCCTGGAGGCCTCGGACGGTGTCGGCCCAGCTCGTGCCCGGGGTGCTGTGGTGGGCGAGCAGGAGCAGCGAGGTGAAGTCGCCGAGCACCCCGTCGGCGTCCGGGTGGCAGGCCGGCCGGTCGAACAGGGTCACGGTGAGGGTGAGCCCGTCGGTGCCCGACCAGCGGTTCAGCACCTCCCCGAACGCCGTGAACAGCACCGCGGACGGGGTGAGCCCGTGTCCCGTGGCCCGTTCCGTCACGGCCCGCCAGCGGTCCTCGGTCAGGTGTGCGGTGTGCCGGACGAACCGGGGAGGTCCGATCGTGGCGGGGTCGCGGGCCAGTGGCAGTCGGGGCGCGGGCGGGAGGCCGTCGATCCGCGACCACCAGTACGCCCTGGCGTCGGCCGTCCGCCGCGGATCCGGGGCCCCGGCGGCGAGCAGGTCCCGGAACGAGACCCCGGGCCGGGGCGGCTCGGCGTCCGGGTCGCTGTAGAGGAGCTCCAGCTCCCGGTAGAAGACCATCACGCTGAGCGCGTCCAGCACGATCGCGTCGAGGCCCACCGCGAGCCGGGTGGTCCGTCCCCATCGGACGGCGCGCACTGCGAACAGCGGCCAGGACGCGGTGTCGAACACCCGGTGCGACATCTCGTCGCGCATCCGGCCGCACTCCCGCTCCGCCGCCGCGCCCGGCGCGGTCTCGACGACCGGGACGACCGGCGCGGGCAGGACGGCCACGTCCAGTACCCGCTGCATACCGGTGACCTGGTCGAAGACGGTGCGGAGCATGTCGTGCCGGGCAACGAGCCGTTGCAGTGCGGTGGCCAGCCGGTCGAGATCGAGATCGGTGATCTCGTACTCGCGGTAGAAGTGGCAGCCGACCCCGCCGAGGGTGAACTCGGGGCGGCGGCCCAGCCAGTAGGCCCGCTGCACCTCGGTCGGGGCGAACTCGGCCGGTCCTTCACGGGAGGGGTCCGCAGGGGACGGCGCCGGGGCCGGTGCGCCGCCGGTCGGCGGGGTCAGCAGCCTGGCGTGGTCGGCGAGCACCGGATGGGCGAACACGTCGGCGATCCGGGCACCGTCCACCCCCGCCGCGCGCAACCTGCCGATCAGGCGGGTGGCGATGAGGCTGTCCCCGCCGCGGGCGAAGAAGTCGTCGGTGCGCGCCACCGGCCCGACGCCGAGCAGCTCGGCCCACAGGCCGGCCAGCAGCGTCTCGGCCGTGCCCCGCGGGGCGTCGTCGTCCGCGGGTGCGGACCGGTCCGCGCAGATCGCGCCGCGGGCGAGCGAGCCGTCGGCCCGGCGGGGCGGGTCGGCGAGCACCCGGATCCGCGGCGGCTGCAGGACGGCGGGGAGCGCGGCACGGACGGCGGCCGCGACCGGGCCGCCCGGCGCGTCCTGGTCGTCGCCGAACACCTCGACGAGCAGGCCGAGGGGATCGGCACCGGACCGGTCGCGGGCCGCAGGACCGAGCAGCGGGTCGGTGACCGCCTCGCCGGGGTCCCGGCTGCCGCGCAGGTAGCCGGACATCCGGTCGAGGTGCCGGTCGAGTGCGTCCAGCAGGGCAGGTCCGGTGTGTGGCAGCGCCTGCGCGCGCAGCTCCGCCCAGCGGGTGCTGCCGGCCAGCCGGATGCCGTGCTCGGTGAGCCGGTGGCCGTCCGGTCCCGAGGTCACCGCGCCGCGGTCGGCGAGATGGGCCAGCCAGCGTCGCAGGACCGGGGCCGCTGTGGCCGGCGCGCCGGTGCCACGGGCCAGCTCGCCCGTCGGACGCGGTTCCGGGCCGAGATCGGTGGCGGCCAGCAGGGTGTCGACGATCGCGGCGTCGACCAGTGCCGAGAGGGGCCCGGGAGCGTCCTGCGGTGGGTCGGGCGGCGCAGCGGCCGTCGTCTCCCCGGCGGGGAGGACCAGCACGAGCTCGTCCGTGGTCGCCACCGCGTCGGCGACCCCCGGGGTCCGGCGGGCGACGGCCTCGACCCCGGCGAGCTCGTGGCGGTGGCCGTCCGTCGTGATCGCGGGCGGGTCCGTGCCGACGACGACGATCCGCCCGGCGGGGAGCCTGCGGCCGCGGTGACCCGTCGGCTGCCCGTCCTGGCCGTGCACGATCGCCCCGACGACATGGTCCGGACGGTCCCGGCCGTGCCGGTCGACGACCCGCAGCCCGGAGCCCGGCACGGCCGTCCCCGCCTGCTCGTCGCCGGTGCGGACCACGGTGGGCACCCCGGCCGGGGTGAGCGCCTCCCAGCCGAGGACCGTCGGCGCCTGCGCCCCGGCGCCGCCGGGCCCGGGGACCGGGCCCCCGGGTTCGAGCACCACGACGGTCCGGGTCCCGGCCGCCGGGCCGAGCCGGTCGAGCGCGGCGCGGCCGCCGATGACGACGTCCGGCACGACGCCGGGATCACCCGGGGCCCCGGGGACCTCGGGCAGGACGAGCACCCCGGCGTCCCCGAGCGCCACCAGCGCACCGAGCAGGGCGGGATCGAGCGGGTCCGCGGTGTGCAGCTCCACCCGGTCCTGCGGCCGGAGGCCGGTCCGGTAGGTGAGTTCGGCCCTGGCCGCCGCCAGCTCGGCCCGGGAGGCGACCGGCCGGGTCGGACGTCCCCGAGCGTCGGTGCCGGACGAGATCACGGCGGCCCCGGACCCGGCGACCTCTCGGGCGGCACCGGGTGCGCCGGAGCCGAACGCCTGCACCGCCGTCGCGAGCACCTCGTCGGTGAGGACGGTCCGCGCCAGGGGCCCCGGCGCCTGGGGCACGCCGAGCACCGTACCGCCCTCGGCGAGCACGGCGAGCGCGGCCGCGATCCGGTCGACCGGATCGGTGACGGCGATCCCGACCGGTTCCCCCGCATCGATCCCGGAGATCGGGCCGTGGCGTACCGCGGTGATCCGCCCCAGCAGTCCGGCGCCGGTCACCGAGCGTTCACCGGCCCTGAGCACGACGTCCGCGGCACGGTCGGCGAGCCGCGCCAGGACGTCGTCGACGAGCGGGGCGTCGGCCGGGCCCGGCGCCGGGGCGACCGGCTCGGGACCCGGCACCACCAGTGGCGCGTCCCAGGCGGCGTCGTCCGCGCCGAGCCGGTCGAGGACCGCCCCGAACGCGGTGAACATCGCGTCCAGCACGCCGTCGGCGAACGAGGTCTCGGCGGCGTCCCAGTTGATCAGCAGGCCGCCGTCCAGCTCGGTGACCTGGGCGTCCAGCCACACCTGGGGGCCCTGGGAGATGAGCCAGCTCGGCTCGCCGAGACATCGCCGGAAGGTGCTGTCGACCAGGTCGCCGATGCTGAGCGCGCTGGTGAACACGACCGGGGCGAGTACCTGCTGCCCGCGGTCGCGACCCAGCTCCCGCAGTACATCCATCCCGGAGCAGCCCAGGTGCCCGGCGTCGGCCCGGAAGCGGGCGGCGACGGTCCGGGCCCGCTGCGCGAAGGCGGCCTGCTCGGTGAGATCCACCTCGAGCAGCACCGAGTCGGTGAAGTCGCCGACCAGCAGGCCGACGTCGGGGTGTAGCGGTTCGCGGCCGAACACCGGCAGGTTGAGCAGGAACCGGGGCTCGGTCGCCCAGTGCCCGACGACTTCGGCGAATGCCGCCGTCGCGGCCATCGCCGGGGTGAGCCCGCGGGTCCGGGCCGCGGTCTCGAACCGGTCGCGGGCCGTCCGGTCCAGCACCAGGTGTCGCCGGGTCGCCCGGCGCGGCGCGCGGCCGAGCGCCCAGGCCCCGAGCGGCAGGTCCGGCGGGTCGGGCAGCACCGGCACACGCTCCCGCCACCAGGTGAGGTCGGCGTCGCGGCGGGTGCGCGCGGCGTCCTCCCGGCCGGCGCGGTAGCGGGCGAAGCTGTAGCCGATCGGCGGCAGCGGCTCGTCGGGACGGTCGTAGAGCCGGGCCAGGTCACCGAGCAGGTTGCGGAAGCTCAGCGCGTCGGCGACGACCATCTCCAGGCTGACGTGCAGCCGGTGCTCCCCGCCGGGGAGCAGGCTCAGCGCGACGTCGAAGACCTGACCGTCGGCGATGTCCATGCTGCGGTTGCTCATCCAGTCCCGCACCGCCTCGGCCCTGCCCTCCGGGTCCGGCCCGGTGCGCAGGTCGTGCACGGTGAGACCGGGCCACGAGGTACGCGGGGCGACGGTCTGGGTGCCGTCGTCGTGGATCCGGGCGCGGAGCATGCCGTGCCGGGCGAACAGCGCGCGCACCGCCCGCTCCAGCCGGTCCGGATCGATCCCTGCCCCGGTGAACTCGTGGTGGAAGTGCGCGCCGACCCCACCGAGGCGCTGCGACTCCATGCGGCCCAGCCAGAAGGCGTGCTGCATCGGAGCCAGCTCGAACGGCGCCGACTCGTCCACCACGACGGCGCCGCCCGGGCCGTCCGGGGCGGCCTGCTCCGCGCAGCGCTCCCGGCGCGCGGCCAGCGCCACCCAGGCGGTGAGCGTCGCGGACTCGGCGAGCTCGGCGAACTCGACGTCGACGCCGCGGCCGCGCAGGAACCGGGCCACGGTCATCATGGCGAGCGAGTCGACCCCCCACTCGACGAGGTCGTCGGACGGTCCGATCTCGCCTGCGTCGACGTCGAGCAGTGACGCCACGGTCTCGCGCAGAGCGGTCTCGACCGTCAGGTCGTCGTCGGTCCCGTGCTGGAACATGGATCCCCCTGGGTGCGCCGTGGCCGGGCGAGCCCGGCGCGCAGCGCTGTCTTGTCGGTCTTTCCGAGTGCGGTGCGTGGCAGGTCCGGCACGACGCGGACGGTGTCCGGCCACTTGAACGGCGCGACCCCGCGTTCGCGCAGGTGCCTGCGCAGCACCGGGAGCCGGGGCGGCGGCGCGCCGGGCTCGGGGACGACGACGGCGCAGGTCCGTTCCCCGAGGCGCTCGTCGGGTACGGCGACGACGGCGGCGTCGCGGACCCCGGGGTGCCGGCGCAGGTGTTCCTCCACCTCGGCGGCGGAGACGATCTCGCCGCCACGGTTGACGACGTCCTTGGCCCGCCCGGTGACCACGTAGCGGCCGTCCGGGCGACGGACCGCGAGGTCCCCGGAGCGGTAGAAGCCGTCGTCGGTGAAGGCTGAACGGTCGTGGTCGGGGGCCCGGTAGTAGCCCCGGATCGTGTAGGGGCCGCGCACCAGCAGGTGCCCCTCGGTCCCGTCGGGGACGTCGACGTCGTCCGCGTCGACCAGGCGGATCTCGTCGCCGGGGGAGACCGGGACCCCCTGGGTCTCGCGGGCGATCGCGTGCGGGTCGCCGGACGTGGTCTGCAGCAGGAGCCCCTCCGACATCCCGAACGACTGCTGGACCGCGGCGCCCAGCTCGGCGCGGATCCGGTCGGCGAGGCGCGGGGTGAGCTTGGCCGCGCCGACCTGGACGGCCCGGAGCGCGGGGGCGGTCACGCCACGCTCGGCGACCCGGTCCAGCCAGCCGGCCACCGTCGGCGGGGTGACCGCGGTGTAGCTGACCCCGTGCGGGGCGAGCAGGTCGGCGCACTCGTCGGGGCTGCGCGGACCGCCCAGGACGACGCTGCCGCCGGTCCACAGCGTACCGAGCACGCCGGGACATCCGAGGGTGAAGTTGTGGCACACCGAGAGCACCGCGAGGAAGACCTCGCCCGGGGCGAGCCCTGCCGCGGCGGCGCTGTGCCGCAGGTTGTGCAGGTAGTCGTCGTGCGTCCGGGCGATCACCTTCGGCAGTCCGGTGGTGCCGCCGGAGAGCAGGAAGAACGCGATCTCGTCGGCCCCGCGCGCGGGCAGGTCGAGCGGTGCGGCGTCGACGTCGGCCAGCGGCGTCGTGCCCGGTCCGCCGTCCGCTCCGGCGAGGAACACCTGCCGGACGCCGGGACATCGCTCGCGCAGCTCGTCGGCGAGCACCCGGTGGTCGGTGCCCAGGTGCGCGGCGGGCGCCACGTAGCCCACGGCGTCGGTGGTCTCCGCGAGGTGCACCAGCTCGGCGGTGCGCAGTGCGGGCAGTGCGAGCACCGGGGCCACCCCCAGCCGGAGCAGGCCGAGGAAGGTGACGAGGAACTCGGCGTCGTTGGGGAGCTGGACGATCACCCGGTCGCCGGCGACGAGCCCGGTGCCCGCGAACCCGGCCGCCCGCCGTTCGACGGCGCCGGCCAGTCGGGCGTTGGACCACCGCCCGGACGGGTCTGTCACCGCCGTCGCGTCCGGCTGCTCCCGGGCCCTGGCGGCGATCACGGTCTCCAGCCGGGTTCCGGCCCACCAGCCTCGGCTGCGGTACCCCTCCGCGACCGGGTCCGGCCAGCGCACCCAGCCCTCGGCGATCCCGCTCATCCGGTCACCGACGTGCTCGGACGGGGGTACGGGCGGCCGCGGAGCGTTGGAGCCGGACAGCGGTCACCCGATGCGGGTCCGGTCGTGCCGGACGGAGCAGGAAGCGCACACTCCGAGTGAAGCGGACGAAACGACAGGTCACAATAGGCTAGGCTAACCTCTGCTCAGGTGACCCCGATCGTTCCACTGTGGAACGGGGTCCGCCACCGGTCGAGGGGAGTCCCGTTGCGCGTCCTGGTCGTCACGGTCGCCGTCGCATCCCACCTGAACCTGGTCGTCCCGACCGCATGGGCATTGCGCACCGCAGGGCACGACGTGCGGGTCGCGAGCCAGCCGAACCTGATGGAGGCGATCGGGAACGCGGGGCTGACCGGGGTTCCGGCCGGAGCTGCGCTCGGTGAGGTCATCCCGGCGGCACCGGGCGGCGCCGGGGCGTTCGGGGTCCGGATCCCGCTCACCGAGGACCGCCCGGAGGTGCTCGCCGGCGGTGGCGCCCGTGCGGCACTCGTCGAGTACACCGAGCGGATGGCCGAGTTCATGAGCGGCTCCCCGATGCTCGACGACCTGCTCGAACTCGCCGAGGACTGGCGGCCCGACCTGGTGCTGTGGGATGCCTACACGCTCGCCGGCGGAGTGTTCGCCCGGATCGTCGGCGCGGCGTCGGTGCGGCTGCTGAGCTCGCAGGACTACTGGGCCCGGATGCACCAGCGGGTGCTGAGCGATCCGCGGTGCCCGGACGACCCGCTGGGGGACTACCTCGGTGCGAAGCTGGCGCCGCACGGCGTGGAGTTCGATCACCGGGCGGTGGTCGGCGATCTCACCCTCGATCCGATGCCGCCCTGGATGCGGATCGACGTCGGGGCCTATCCGGTCCGCTACCGCAGCATGCGGTTCGTTCCCTACCACGGTCGCGCCGTCGTCCCGCCGTGGCTGACGGTGCCGCCCGCCCGGCCGCGGATCTGTCTGACCCTCGGGCAGACCTGGCGCAACTACGCCGACGAGAACGCGATCCACGGTGGTGGGCCCGATCTCGCGGAACTGCTCGAGGCGGTGGCGCTGCCGGGTACCGAGGTGGTGGCGACGCTCGATCCCGCCCAGGTCCGCTCGGAGGTCCCGGTACCCCGCACCGTACGGCTGTTCGGCTTCGTCCCACTGGAGGTGCTGGCGCCGACCTGCGTCGCGGTGGTGCACCACGGCGGCTACGGCACGGTGGGATCGATGCTCGTACACGGGGTGCCGCAGCTGGTGCTGCCCGGCGACCTGTGGGGCGAGCGGGACCTGTCCCGGGCGATCGCCGCGCAGGGTGTGGGGCTCGACGGCGCGGGCACCGGCCCGGCCGACATCACCGCGGCCCTGCACGCGCTGATCGACGATCCGCGCTACCGGGCTGCGGCCCGCCGGGAGGCCGAGCGGATCCGGGAGACCCCCGCCCCGCACGACGTCGTCGGGGAGCTGGAGGCACTCGTCGCGGACCGGGAGCCGGTCGGTGGTGGCAGCGGTGCCTGACCCGGCGGACGGCCCCGGGGAGCACATCGCGGCCGGGCCGGCCGGGAGCGGTGCCCTGGTCCACGATCCCGTGCTGGAACAGGCCCGCATCCGCCCGACGGCGGTCGCGCTGATCGGGCCGGACCGGTCGCTCACGTTCGGCGAGCTGCGGGAGGCGGCGCTCTCGGTGGCCGCCCGGCTCGCCGAGGCGGGCGTCGGTGTGGGTGATCCGGTCGGGATCGTCCTGGAGAAGGGTGTGGACCAGCAGGTCGCGGTGTTCGGTGCGCTGCTCGCGGGCGCCGCGTTCGTCCCGATCGACGTCGCCGCCCCGCAGGCCCGCCGGGCCGGGCTGCTGGCCCGTGTCACGACCACGGTGGTGACCCGGTCCCGTTACACCGGTGGCCTGCCACCGGGGATGACCGTGGTCGACGTGGACCGGCCGGACGAGCCCGGGCGGGCCGCGTGGGCCGCCGTGCCACGCCGCGGTGTCCCGGACGGCGTCGCGAACATGCTGTTCACCTCCGGCAGCACCGGGGAGCCGAAGTGCGTGGTGGTCACGCATCGCGCGATCGCGCACGCGCTGGCCCGCACCCGCGAGCGGTACCCGGTCGCGACGGGGGACCGGTCGCTGGCGGTGACCGCCCTGCACCACGACATGTCCCTGTTCGACACGTTCGGCATGCTGGGTGCCGGCGCCGCGACCGTCCTGCCCGACCCGGCCCGCGACCGGGACGCCGAGCACTGGGCCGAGCTCGTCGGCAGGCACGGTGTGACGACCTGGACCTCGGTCCCGGCGATGCTGGAGATGCTGCTGGAACACGATCCGGCGGCCGCGGCCGGCCTGCGGCAGGTCTTCCTCGGCGGGGACCGGATCCCGCTCGGCCTCGTCGACGCACTGGCCGCGCACGCGCCGCGGGCCCGGGTCGTCTCGGTGGGCGGCCCGACCGAGACGACGCTGTGGAACATCTGGTTCCCGATCGCCGGCCGGGACCCGGTGTGGCGCAGCGTCCCCTACGGCCGTCCGCTCCCCGGCAACGAGTACCATCTGCTCGACGACCGGCTGCAGGACACCGCTCCCGGGGAGATCGGCACGCTCTACTGCAGCGGGACCGGCGTGACCCTCGGATACCATGCCGATCCGGCGCGGACGGCGGCCGCCTACGTGCCGCATCCCCGAACGGGTACGCGGATGTTCCGCACCGGCGACCTCGGGCGGCGCCTGCCGGACGGGACGATCGAGTTCTGCGGGCGGGGTGACCGGCAGCTGCAGATCGGTGGTCACCGTGTCGAGCCGGGTGAGATCGAGGCGGTGCTGGCCGGGCATGCCGGCGTGCACCACGCCGTCGTCGTCCCGGGGCGCCGGGACCGGGACGGACGGGTGCGCGGGTTGGTCGCCTGGATCCGCCCGGAGTCGGGGAAGGCCCCCGACCCGGAGGAGCTGACCCGGCACGCCGGAGCGGCCCTGCCACCGCACATGGTCCCCGGCCGGGTGCTGATCCGGACGGAGCTCCCGCTGACCCGCAACGGCAAGATCGACCACCGGGAACTCGAACGGGCCGCCGCCGACGGGGCGGCCGCAGGCCCGTCGGACACCCTCTCCGCCGTCGACGCGGCACTGGCCGCACGGTTCGGGGGCCGTGGATGAGTGCACCACCCACGCTGTGGCAGCTCGTCGCACCGGTCCGCCTCCGGCTGGCCGCCGCGACCGCGCTCGGCGCCGTCGGCGCCGGGATCTCGGTGCTGGGGACGGTGCTGCTGGCGCACACGGTCGCCGGGCTCGCGGCCGACGCCGGCGGACGGGCCGAGGTGCTGCTCCGCTGCGGGATCGCGGCGGTCGCGCTGGTCGTCGGCTTCGCTCTCTCCCGGGCCGCCTTCAGGGTGTCGCACGCCGCCAGCAACCGGCTCGAACGTCATCTGCGCCGTGGCCTCGCGGAGACGATCGCCAGGGCACCGCTCGGTGCCGCGTACCGGCTGGGCGCTGGCGGGCTGAAGAAGGTCGCCCAGGACGACGTCCGGTCATTGCACGCGCTGGTGGCCGACTCGGTGCCGATGGTCGGGGCCTCGTTCGCCACGCCGGTCGTGGCGGTCGCCGCCATGGCGGCGGTCCAGTGGCGCCTGGTCCCGGTCATCCTGCTCACCGTGCCGGTCGCGCTCTGGTGCGTGCGTCAGATGGGCCGGGACTACCCCGAGCAGCAGGCCCGCTACGAGCGGGCCGCCGGGGCCGTCGACGGCGCCGTGGTGGAGTTCGTCCAGGGCATGCCGGTGGTCCGCACCTTCGACGACGGCCGGACGTCGTTCCGCCGGTTCTCCGACGCCGTCCGCGAGTTCAGTGCGGCGGTGGCCGCGTGGACCGCCACCGGTCGCCGGGCGGACCTGGCGACCAGGCTGCTGGTCGCCCCGCTGCCGACACTGGCGGTGATCGCGGTGGCCGGGGTGGCGATGCTGCTCGCCGGGTGGGTCACCGTCCCGGAGCTGGTGGTGGCGCTGGTCATCGGCGCGTTGCCGGTCGAGTCGGTGCTCCCGGTGCTCTACATGGTCGACTTCCTGAAGCGGTCCAAGGCGGGGGTCGGCGGGATCTCGGACGTCCTCGCGATCGAGCCGCTGCCCGAGCCGGACCGGCCGCAGATCCCGCGCGGTGGCGAGGTCGTGTTCCAGAACGTCACGTTCGGCTACGAGCCGGACCGGCCCGCACTGCGTGGGGTCGACATCACCGTGCCCGCCGGGACCACGTGCGCGCTGGTCGGGCCGTCCGGCTCGGGCAAATCGACGGTGGCACGGCTGGTCGCGCGGTTCTTCGACGTCGACGCCGGTGCGGTCCGGGTCGGTGGCGTCGACGTGCGGGACATGACCTCGCAGACCCTGCTGCAGCACGTCGCGCTCGTCTTCCAGGAGCCGTTCCTGGTGGAGGGGACCGTCGCCGAGAACATCCGGCTCGGCCGCCCGGACGCGACCGACGAGGAGGTCAGGGCGGCGGCGAAGGCCGCGGCCGCGCACGACTTCGTGGTCGGCTCGCTGCCCGCGGGCTACGACTCCCCGGTGGGGGAACGGGGCGCGCTGCTGTCCGGCGGACAGCGCCAGCGGATCACGATCGCCCGGGCGATCCTCTCCGACGCACCGGTGGTGGTGCTCGACGAGGCGACCGCGTTCGCCGACCCGGAGACCGAGGCGCAGGTGCAGGAGGCGGTAGCGGGGGTGACCGCCGGCCGCACCGTCCTCGTGGTGGCGCACCGGCTCGGTTCGATCATCGACGCGGACCGGATCGTGGTCATGGAAGGCGGCCGGGTCGTGGAGGCGGGTACCGGCACCGAGCTGCGCGCCCACGGCGGCCGGTTCGCCCGGATGTGGCAGGCGCACGAGGAGGCCGCACGCTGGCGGCTCGGTGCCGCAGGGGAGGAGACCTCATGACGCGGGTGTTGCGCGTGATGCTCGCGGCGGCGGGGAGCAGGGCGCCGCAGCTGCGCAGCACCCTGTGGTACTCGGTGGCCGCCTCGGCGGCCCAGGCCGCGGCGTACGCGGCGTTCCTGCCGCTGCTGGTCGAGCTGACCCGGGGAGCACCGCGGGCGGCCGCGGTGTGGACCTGGGTGGCGGTGATCGTCGGTCTGGTGGTCGCCGAGGGCGTGCTGCGGGTCGCCGAGAGCCGCTTCACCTACGACCACTGGCACGAGGTCACCGAGGAGACGCGACTGCGGCTCGGGGAGAAGCTGCGGGAGATCCCGCAGCAGGAGCTCGGCCGCCGGGCCGCGGGGGACCTGGCCACCGTGGTCGGGGCGAACGCCGCGAACGCCGCGTCCGGGGCGTCGTCGCTCGCCACGCTGTTCGTGCAGTTCGTCACGGTGCCGGTGGTGCTGCTCGTGGTGGTGCTGGTGGTCGACCCGTGGGTCGGGCTGGTGGTGCTCGTCGGCTTCCTGGCCACGCTGCCGCTGCTGCGCACGGTGCAGCGGACCTCGCTGCGCGGGTTCGGCGAGGTGGACCGCGCGGACGCGGCGTCGGCAGCCCGGCTCGTCGAGTACGTCCAGGGGCTGCCGGTGTTCCGGGCGACCGGTCAGGCCGGGGCGGACTCGCCGCGGCTGGCCGCCGCGCTGCAGGACCAGCACCGCGAGATGGACGCGGTGAGCACCGGCTCCGACCGGGCCGCCGCGGGGATGCAGCTCGTCGTGGAGCTGACCCTGGCCGCGGTGGTGGCCGTCGGTGCCGTCCTCGTACTGGCCGGCGACCTCACCCTCGCCCTGTTCACCGGGATCGTGGTGATCGTCGCGCGGTTCGTCCAGCCGCTGGGGCTGCTCCCCGAGATCGCGAAGCTGTTCGAGAACTCCGACGCCTCGATGCGCCGGATCCGGGACCTCGACGCGGTGGAGCCGCTGCCGGTGGCGGCCGGTGGCCGGGCCCCGGACCGGTTCGACATCACCTTCGAGGGAGTGAGCTTTCGCTACGACGGCGCAGGCGAGCCCGCGCTGCGGGAGGTGTCGCTGGTGGTGCCCGAGCGCAGCATCACCGCGCTGGTCGGGCCGTCGGGCTCCGGCAAGTCCACCGTCACCCGGCTGATCACCCGGTTCGCCGACCCGCAGCACGGCACCGTCGCGATCGGCGGGGTCGATCTGCGCACCCTCGACCCGCGCGACGTGGTCGGGCACGTGGCGGTCGTCTTCCAGGACGTCTACCTGTTCGACGACACCGTGCGCGCCAACATCGCGATGTCCCGGCCGGACGCGACCGACGACGAGATCGAACGGGCCGCCCGGGCGGCCAACGCCCACGACTTCGTCTCCGCGCTGCCCCAGGGCTACGACACCGAGGTCGGGGAGATCGGCGGCCGACTCTCCGGCGGTGAACGCCAGCGGCTCTCCATCGCCAGGGCGTTCCTGAAGGACGCCCCGGTGCTGCTGCTCGACGAGCCGACCGCAGCGCTGGACGTCGAGTCCGAGGTCGCCGTCCAGCGTGCACTGACCCGACTCGCAGGAGGACGCACCGTGTTGATGATCGCGCACCGACTGTCCACGATCGCCGGAGCCGACCAGGTTCTCGTGCTCGACGACGGCCGTATCGCCCAGCGCGGCACGCACGCCGAGCTGATCACCGAGCGCGACGGCCGGTACGCCCGCCTCTGGGCGGCGCAGACCGCAGGCCGGGCCGCCGCGGGGGAGGCCGACGGTGCGTGAGGGGGGCGTCCCGTGGCCGGAACCGGAGGCCCGGCGGTACCGCGACGCCGGGTACTGGCAGGGGCGGCCGCTCGGTGACCTGCTGTGGGAGTGGTCCGACCGGGCCCCGGACGCGGTGGCCGTCGTCGACGGCGACCTGCGGCTGACCTACCGGGAGCTGGCCCGCCGTGCGGACGCGCTCGCCGTCGGGCTGCTGGACCGGGTCGGGCTGCGTCCGGGTGACGTCGTGGTCGTGGCGCTACCGACCGGCCACGACTTCGTCCTGATGCTGCTGGCCTGCCTGCGCGCCGGGATCGCGCCGATCCTGGCCCTCCCGGCGCACCGGGAGCGGGAGCTGCGGCACTTCGTGAGCCACGGGGGTGCCCGCGCCGTCGTGGTACCGGACCGGTGGCGGGGCGAGGACCACCGGGCACTGGGGCGGGCCGTCACCGGGGACGGCCCCGGCGCGGCGGCCCTGCTCGTCGCGGGCGACCCGGCGGACGCCACCGACCTGCGTGCCCTGGGCAGTCCCGGTCCCGACCCGGAGCCCGCCAGAGCCAGGCTCGACGCCGTCGCGCCGGACCCCGGTGACATCGCGCTGTTCCTGCTGTCCGGCGGGACGACCGGGATCCCGAAGCTGATCGGGCGTACCCACGACGACTACGCCTACAACGCCAGGGCGAGCGCCGAGCTGTGCGGACTGGACACCACGACCCGCTACCTGGTGGCGCTGCCGATCGCCCACAACTTCCCACTCGCCTGCCCCGGCCTGCTCGGCACCCTGATCAGCGGCGGGCGGGTGGTGCTCGCCGGATCACCGGCGCCGTCGGTCTGCCTGCCGCTGATGGCGGACGAGGGCATCACCGTCACCGCGGCCGTCCCGAGCGTGGTGCAGCGCTGGCTGGATGCGGTCGAGGCGGGCGAGCAGCGGGCGCCGGCGTCGTTGCGCCTGCTCCAGGTGGGCGGCGCCCGGCTGGCCCCGCAGCACGCCCGCCGGGTGCTCGCCGCCTTCGGTGACTGCCTGCAGCAGGTGTTCGGGATGGCCGAGGGCCTGCTGAACTACACGCGGCCGGGGGACCCGGCGGAGGTCGTCGTCGAGACCCAGGGGCGGCCGCTGTCCCCGGACGACGAGATCCTCGTCGTCGACGGCGACGGCAGCCCGGTGCCGCCCGGGGCGGTCGGGCTGCTGCTCACCCGGGGGCCCTACACCGTGCGCGGCTACTTCCGGGCCACCGCGGCGGCCTCGGCGAGCTTCACCGCGGACGGCTGGTACCGCACCGGCGACCTGGTGCGGGTGCATCCGTCGGGGAACCTGACGGTCGAGGGCCGTGACAAGGACCTGGTCAACCGGGGCGGGGAGAAGATCACCTCGTCGGCCGTGGAGGACCTGTTGCTGGAGGTGCCCGGCATCGCCGCGGCCGCCGTCATCGGCATCCCCGATCCCGAGCTGGGGGAGCGGGTCTGCGCGGTCGTCGTGCCCGAACCCGGCATCGTGCTCGATCTGTTCTCGGTCCGGCGCGGGCTGGAGCGGGCCGGGTCGTCGCCGCTGAGCTGGCCGGAACGGCTGGTCGTCCTCGACGAGCTGCCGCCCACCTCGGTCGGGAAGATCGACAAGGCGGCCGTGCGCCGCAGGCTGGGGGTCGCGTCGTGAACGCACCGCGGGCGACCGCGGCCGGCACCCCGACCCTGGTCCCGGTCACCGACCGGCTGACCCCGATCCGGATCGCCGAGTCGTCGTTGTGCCGGGACGGGAGCTACGACCTCGACCGGTTCCGGTCCTGGTTCGCCGACCACGCGCGGGTGGCGGGCAACCAGGTCGAACGCGTTCCGCTGGAGCAGCTGGACGGCTGGTCGGCGGAGGCGGGGACCGGGACGATCCGGCACGACAGCGGGCGCTTCTTCTCGGTCGAGGGCGTGCACGTGCAGGTCGAGGACGGTCCGGTGCCCGGCTGGGAGCAACCGATCATCAACCAGCCGGAGGTCGGCATCCTCGGCATCCTGGCCACCGAGATCGGCGGTGTCCTGCATTTCCTGATGCAGGCCAAGGCCGAGCCCGGCAACGTCAACGGCCTGCAGCTCGCCCCGACCGTGCAGGCGACCCGGAGCAACTACACCCGGGTGCACCGGGGGCGGGCGGTGCCCTACCTGGACTACTTCCGGGACCGGTCGCTGGCCAGGGTGCTGGTCGACGTCCGGCAGTCCGAGCAGGGCGCGTGGTTCCTGCAGAAGCGCAACCGCAACATGGTCGTCGAGGTGGTCGGCGAGGTCCCGGTCGTCGAGGGCTTCCATTGGATGACCCTCGGTCAGATCCAGCAGCTGCTCCGGGTCGACGACCTGGTGAACATGGACGCCCGGACGGTGCTGTCCTGCCTGCACCTGGCCGCGGGCACGGCCACCGGACGTGTGGCGCTGCCCGGGTTCCCGGCCGCGCTCATCCGGTCCTGCGACGGGAGCGCGGGTGCGCTGCACGCGACCGAGTCGCTGCTCAGCTGGGTCACCGAGAAGCGCAGCGAGGCCGCGGTCACCGTCACGCCGCGCCCGCTGGCCGCGCTCGACGGCTGGGACCGGGCCGACGGCCGGATCGAGCACGCCAGCGGCCGCTTCTTCGCCGTCGTCGGGGTCGCCGTGCAGGCACGGGGCAGGGAGGTCGTGCAGTGGTCCCAGCCGATGATCGAGCCCCGCGGGGAGGGCCTGGTGGCACTGCTGGTGCGGTCCATCGGGGGCGTGCTGCACGCGCTGGTGCACGCCAGGATCGAACCGGGCTACGTGGACGCGGTCGAGCTCGCGCCGACCGTGCAGTGCATCCCGGACAACTACGCGGTGCTGCCCGCCGAGGCCCGGCCGCCGCACCTCGACGAGGTGCTGGCCGCGCCGGCCGACCGGATCCGGTTCGCCGCGACGTTCTCCGAGGAGGGCGGCCGCTTCCTGCACGCCCGCAGCCGCTACCTGGTGGTGGAGACCGATCTCGATCCGATGCTGGTCGGCCCCGACTACCGGTGGATGACCGCCGCCCAGATCGTGGACCTGCTGCGGCACAGCCACTACTTCAACGTCCAGGCCCGCACGCTGGTCGCCTGCCTGCACAGCCTGGTGGCCGAGGCGATGGGATGAACCCCCGGCCGGAACCGGTGTGGCGGGTGCCCCGCCACACCGGCGAGGGTCAGCCCGCGCCCAGCACGTCGCGCAGCGCGGCGATCGTCCGGTCCTGGTCGCGGTCGCTCAGCGACGGGTACATCGGCAGCGAGAAGATCTGGCCCGCCAGGTCCTCGGTCACCGGCAGCGAACCCGGTGCGTAGCCGAGATGCGTGAACCCGCTCATGGTGTGCACCGGCCACGGATAGCTGATGGTGAGCAGCACGTCGTGGGCGCGCAGCTCGGAGAGAATGCGGTCCCGGTCGGGGTGCCGCACGACGTAGAGGTAGTAGACATGCTCGTTGCCCTCGGTCACGGCGGGCAGCACCAGCCCGGTCCCGGCCAGCTCCGCGGCGTACCGGTCGGCGATCTCCCGCCGTCGCGCGATGTAGGTGTCGAGCCTGCTCAGCTTGCGGCGCAGGATCTCCGCCTGGACCTCGTCGAGCCTGCTGTTGTGCCCCGGTGTCCGGACGACGTAGTAGGTCTCCTCCATGCCGTAGTAGCGCAGGCGCCGCAGCTCGGCGGCGACGTCGTCGCGGGCGGTGACCACGGCGCCGCCGTCGCCGTAGGCCCCGAGGACCTTCGTCGGGTAGAAGGAGAAGGCGCCCGCGTCGCCGAACGTCCCGCAGACCCGGCCGCCCTGGCGCGCACCGTGCGACTGCGCGCAGTCCTCGACGACGGCGAGGCCGTGCTCGGCCGCGATCTCCAGCAGCGGTGCCATGTCGGCGCACTGGCCGTAGAGGTGCACCGGGAGCAGCGCTCTGGTCCGCTCGGTGATCGCGCCGCGCACCAGGTCCGGGTCCATCAGGTAGTCGTCCCGACGGACGTCGACGAACACCGGCGTCGCACCGGCACCGTCGATCGCGACGACGGTCGGCGCCGCGGTGTTCGACACCGTCACGACCTCGTCGCCCGGCCCGATGCCGACGGCTTCGAGGGCGAGCTTCACAGCGTTGGTCCCGTTGTCCACGCCCACCGCGTGCCCCAGCCCGTGCGCGGCGGCGAACTCGCTCTCGAAGCCACGTACGCTCTCGCCCAGCACCAGGCGGCCGGAGGAGAACACCGCGTCCACCGCGGCCAGGATCTCGCCGCGCTCCTGTTCATACTCGTCGAGATAGCCCCAGACCCCCACGCCCATCGGCCTGCTGTCCTTCCGCATCGCGCTGAAGCGGGCCGGAGGTGGGGCCGTCGCTCCGGCGGACGGCCGACCCTGACGGCGCCCGGCCCGATGGACCGGTCGCCGTCCTGCCGCCCGCGCACGGTTGCGTCCGGGATGTCGGGGCGGGAGCGGGATGCCGGTCGTCGGCACCCCCTGCTCGCTACTGATCCTAGGGCGTCCGCCGCCGATTCCCACCCCTGTGACGGTGCGTGAGATGCGCGTCGCGGTGGTGGGCGCCGGCCCCGGGGGGTTGTTCCTGGCCGCCCTGCTGGCGGACGCCGACCCGTCGGTGTCGGTGACGGTGTTCGAGCGCAACCGGGCGGAGGACGCGTTCGGGTTCGGGGTGGTCTTCGCCGACCGGGCGCTCGCCGGTATCCATCGGGCCGACCCGGCGACCGGTGCGGCGCTCGACAGCTGCCGGACGCACTGGGACGAGATCGAGGTCCGGCTGGGCGGTGAACGTCTGCGCTGCGGCGGCAACGGCATGTCGGCGGTGGTCCGGCACACGCTGCTGCGGGTGCTACAGGACCGGGCCCGCGCCGCGGGGGCCGAGCTGCGGTTCGGGACGGAGGTGGGGCTGGCCGATCTCGTCGGCGCCGACCTGGTCGTCGGCGCCGACGGGGCCGGATCCCGGATCCGGGCAGAGCTGGAGGCACGTCCCGGGTCGGACCTGGGGTCGACCGTGCACATCGCGACCGCCCGCTACATCTGGCTCGGGGCCGACCACCCCTTCGACGGGCTGACGTTCGTGCACGAGCGCAACTCCGACGGCGCGTTCGCCGCGCACGCCTATCCGGTCGGGCAGGGGCTGTCCACGTTCATCGTGGAGACCGACGAGGACTCCTGGCGGCGGGGCGGACTCGACGGGTTCGACCCGGCGACCCCGCCGGGGTCGAGCGACCTGGACAGCCGTCGCTACCTGGAGCGGCTGTTCGCCGGGCACATCGGTGGCCGCGCGCTACTGGCGAACAACTCACGGTGGGCCCGCTTCCGCACCCGGCGTACCCGGCGCTGGTACAGCCTGGCGCCGAGACCGGTCGCCCTGCTCGGCGATGCCGTGCACACCGCCCACTTCTCGGTCGGCTCGGGGACCACGATGGCGATGCAGGACGCGGTCGCGCTGGCCGCGGCGCTGCGTGAGCACCCGGACGACCTGGGCCGGGCACTGGCCCGCTACGAGGCGGAGGCCCGGCCCACCGTCCAGCGGATCCAGAATGCCGCCGGGCCGAGCCTGGCCTGGTGGGAGCGGTTCGGGTGCTACCAGGAGGTCTTCGAGCCGTGGCAGTTCACCTACCATTTCCTGACCCGCAGCATCGATGACGCCACGCTGGCCCGGCGCGCGCCGGAGTTCGTCGACGCGACCCACCTGGCCTGGCGGGACCGGCACGGTGCCGAGCCGCTGCTGACCCCGCTGGTGACCCCCGTGCTGTCCACCGCCCGCCGGACGGTGCCGGTCGTCGTCGAGGGGGCGCAGCCGTCCGGTGTGGACGTCCTGGATCCGGCGGGACGGCCGCTGCGGCTGGCCCTGCGGTCACCGGGGGACCCGGCGGTCGCGCAGGTGTACGGGCTGCGGGTGGCCGCGCCCGCCGACGAGACGGGAGTCGACGCGGCCGTCATCGCCCTGGAGCGGGCGGTCGCCGACGCGGGCCCGGCGCGGCCTGCCCTGGTCGTCGTCTTCGGTGGGGGGCCGGCGGCCAGGGCGCTGCTGGCCGAGCACGCCCGGACGCGGTGCGCGGTGCCCGCACTGTCGGTCGAGCCGGACGGCGCCACGGCCCGGGCGACCACGCTCGTGCTGTCCGGGCGGACCGATCTCGTCGGCACGCCGCGGAACCCCGGCTCGATAACCGACGATTGCCACACTTCAGACATCGGAGTTAGATGAGCCTAACCGTACTCAGGCGTGTCGGGGGCGAGGACGGGCAGGCAGGACCAGCAGAAGGGCGAGGTGGCCCGGCCACCACGAGGCGAGGAGCGAATCGTTGAGAACGATCGAGCGAGGCCGTCCGGGGGGCGGGTTCCGGGCGCGGATCGTCGCGCTGGTCGCGATGGCCTTCGTGGTGACGGCCTGCGGGGGGCAGGGCCCGGCCGGGACCGAGGTGCAGACCAGGGCCGTCACCCACCCGTTCGGTGAGGTGCAGGTCCCGGCCGAACCGGCCACGATCCTGGCCACCGACGAGTACGCCGCGATGAACCTCATGGCGCTGGGCGTGCAGCCTGCGGTGGTCTACGGCTCGTACGGGTCGGAGGTGGGCCGGGTCGTCCTGGAGGACGCCGGGGTGACCGTCACGCCGGGGACGACCTTCTTCGAGAGCCCGCCGATCGAGGAGATCGTCGCGCACGCCCCGGACATGATCGTGATGACCGGTGGCGCCGAGATGCAGGCGACCTACGACGCGCTGACCCCGGTCGCGCCGGTGGTCGCGATCCCGTACTACGACACGACGTGGCAGGACTCGCTGACCGCGGCGGGCGCGGCGGTCGGCCGCGAGGACCGGGCGAGCGAGATGATCACCACCCTGGAGGAGCGGATCGGCGCCGTGCAGGCGGCGTCGAAGCCCGGCCCGACCTCGCTGTCGGTGATCGGTGAGACCTACGGCGAGTGCTGCTTCTCGGCGGCCCGCGGTACCCCGCTGTCGGCAATCCTGGAGGGGGCCGGGTTCACCCGTCCGGCCGCGCAGGACGTCGACGCGACCGACGGCGACTTCTCGGTGGTGCCGATCTCTCCGGAGGGGATCGGCGAGCACGACGCCGATCTGGTCGTCGTCCCCGAGGGGCAGTTCTACGATGCCGACGCGGTGCGCTCGCAGCCGGTCTTCCAGTCGCTCCCGGCGACCCGCGAGAACCGGGTACTGCAGGTCGACGGGGACATCTGGTTCGGTAACTTCGCGTTCGCGGTGCACTGGATCGCGACCGACCTGGAGGCCGTCGCGCAGGACGGCGCCGCGGCGACCGTGGGTCTGCCCGGCGACGCGCAGGCCCGCTGGGCGGCGTTCCGGGAGGACGTCGGAACCTGAGCCGGTCCCGGCTGCCCGGCCGGATCAGCCGGGCAGCCGGGCGCCGAGCAGTGCGCCCAGCCGGTCGGGGATCTCGGTGAGATAGAAGTGCCCGCCGGGCAGCACGACGGCGTCGAACGCGCCCGTGGTGATCTCCCGCCAGGCGTCCGCGTCGGCGGCGTCCACGTCGGGGTCGGCGTCCCCGCGCAGCGCGGTCACCGGTACCGACAGCGGCTCGGCCGGACCGGGCCGGTAGGTCTCGATCAGCCGGTAGTCGTTGCGCACCACCGGCAGCACGATCTCGCGCAGCTCCCGGTGGGCGAGCACCTCGGCGGCCGTCCCACCCAGCCGGGTCAGGTCGGCGACGATGCCGTCGTCGCTGCGCAGGTGTACGTCGCCGCCGCGGGCTCTGGACGGCGCCTCCCGCGCCGAGACCACCAGCCGGTGTGGACCGGGCGCCCCGCGGCGGCGCAGGTCGAGGGCGAGCTCGTAGGCCACGGCCGCGCCCATGCTGTGGCCGAACAGCACCCACGGCAGGTCGGTGAGTGGCACGAGTGCCTCCGACAGGTGCTCCACCAGTGCGGGCATCGAGTCGATCAGCGGGTCGGCCATCCGGTTCTCCCGGCCCGGGTACTGCAGGGCAACGACGTCGACCTGCGGGCCGAACATCCTGGGCCACCGGCGGAACGCGTTGGCTCCGCCCCCCGCGTGCGCCAGGCAGACGATCCGGCAGGTGGCTCCCGGCTGCTCGGTGAACCTGCGCACGGCAGCGGACGGATCGTGTCCGGTGGAGCGCATCACCGCTCCGCGAACGTCAGCAGGTGCATGGACGGGGCGAGCTGGGGGAGCGGTGGGATCGACCCGACGGCACGCAGCGTCCGGCTGCCCCAGACGCCCCTGCCCAGCGGCATCTCGATCCCCTCGACGCGGGCGACCCCGGGCAGGGCGCCGAGTTCCCGGCGGATCCGTGCCGGGGTCAGCCCGGTCGGCATCGGCGGGGCGGTGAACCGGTCGGACAGCGCGAAGCCACGCATCGTTCGCCTGCTGAACCACGGTGGGATCGAGTCGAAGAGCAGGCGCCCACCGGGGAACCGCTCGGCGCACTCGGCGATCAGGGCCACGACGTCGGCCTCGTCGAGATACATGAACAGCCCCTCGGCGCAGAGGAACACGCCCGCCTCCGGGTCGCCGACCGCGTCGAACCAGGCGCGGTCGGTCGCGGACAGTGCGAGCGGCGTGACCCGCTCGTCGCCGGGCAGCAGCTGCGCACGCAGCTCCATCACCGCCGCCAGGTCGACCGCCAGCCACCGCGCCTTCGGCGGGTCGACCCGCCAGAGTGTGGTCTGCAGGCCCTCCCCGAGTGCGACGACGGTCGCCCCGGGCCGCTCGGCGAGGTAGCGGCGGATCTCGGTGTCGACGGCCGTCGCCCGCAATGCGTGCGACGGGCTGGGCGATCCGAAGCGGTCCCAGTCGTACCGGATCGACTCGTAGAGGGTCACCGCCCACGGGTCGATCAGCCACGGGTCCGGTCCGGCGGCGTGCACGGCGCGGTTGCGCAGTGTCCACAGTGCCGTCGCCGAGACCCCTCCCAGCGTTGCTCCGTCCACCTGGTCCACGGTGTTCCGTCCCTCCGCGCTCGCATGAGGTAAAGCTAACCTACAGTGTTGGTCAAGTGGGTGAAACTGTGGGCAGGTTTACCTAACCTGTTGTGGTGGATCAGATGCAGCCGACCGTCCCGTGTCGTGACGGCCGTGCGGTCGCCGACCCGGTCCGGTCCGTCACGGACCTGGCCCGGGCCGGCCTGCACGAGGACTACGTCGTGTACGAGTCCGGTGAGGAGTGGATCTACGCCGGCGGGGTGGCCTGCAGCGTGCGGCTGGACGGCGGAAGCCTGGAGACGGTGGGAGCCGACGGGGTGCGGGTGTCCCGGCCGATCCGGGCGCGCACCCTCAACGCCCTCGAGGCCGCGCTCGGCGGGCTGCGGCTGCGGTCGCCGTGGCGGGCCTACGGGTGGGTGAGCTTCGAGTTCGCGACCTGCGCGCACGGCCGGCCGGTCCCGCGCGGAGCCCGGCTGGCCCATCTCGTCGTGCCACGGGTGGAGGCCCGCCTGGGGCCGTCGTCCACGGAGGTGACGGGTGACCCGCAGGAGGTCGAGCGGGTGCGCGCCGTGCTGCGGAGCCCGTCCGCGGGTGCGCCGCGGCCCGGTGGGGAACGGGTGGACATCACCGCGGGGGCGCAGCGGTACCGGGAGCGCGTGCGTACGGCGCTCGCCGAGATCCGGGCCGGCCGGTACGAGAAGGTCATCCTCTCCCGCCGGATCCCGTTGCCGGGGCGGGTGGACTTTCCCGGTACCTACGAGATCGGGCGGCGGGCGAACACCCCGGCCCGCTCGTTCCTGCTGAAGCTGGCCGGTCTGCAGTGCGCGGGGTTCAGCCCGGAGCTGGTCGCCACCGTCGACGGGCAGGGCACCGTGACGACCAACCCGCTGGCCGGGACCCGCGCCTACGGACTCGGGGACGGGGTGGACCGGGCGGCGCGGGCCGAGCTGGTCCGGGACCCCAAGGAGGTCTACGAGCACGCGATCTCGGTCCGGACCTCGCTGGAGGAGATGCGGTCCGTCGCGCGTCCGGAGTCGGTCGTCGTCGCGGACTTCATGAACGTGGCCGAACGCGGCAGCGTGCAGCACCTGGCGTCGACCGTTCGTGGCCGGCTCGCGCCCGGCCGGACCCGCTGGGACGCGCTGGAGGCGTTCTTCCCGGCGGTGACCGCCTCCGGCATCCCCAAGGCCGAGGCGGTCGAGGCGATCGACCGGCTGGACGATCCCCGCGGGCTCTATGCCGGCGCGGTCGTGTCGGTCTCCTCGGACGGCGCCCTGGACGCAGCGCTGGTGCTGCGGGCCGTGTTCCAGGACCAGGCCGGCGCCTGGCTACGGGCGGGCGCCGGAATCGTGGACGGTTCCCGGCCCGACCGAGAACTGGAGGAGACCTGCGAGAAGCTGCGCTCGGTCCTCCCGAACCTCGTCTTCGACGAGGATCCGACCGCCTGACCGCGGTCGGGATCATCTCTCACAGTGGCGAGTCCACCCGGTGGTGGACACGGCGAAGGGCGGCACGAATGTCAGGTCCGGACGGTTTCGAGATCGTGCTCGACCTGGGGATGCAACCCCTGTCGGACAGCTTCCTGCCACCCGGCCACGACGGCGCGGAGTACACCTACCCGCTGCGCGTGGTCCGGCACACCGAACACCCGCTGGTCCGGCTGGACACGGTCGTCCCGCGGGAGAAGATGTTCCACGACGAGTACCCGTACCACTCATCCACCTCGACCCGGATGCAGGAGCACTTCTCCGCCGTCGCGGACCGGTTTCTGCGCGACGAGCTGACCGGTGACGACCCGTTCATCGTCGAGATCGGCTCGAACGACGGCATCATGCTCAGCCGGGTCGCCGATGCCGGGCGCAGGCACCTCGGCGTCGACCCGGCGGGCGGGGTCGGTGATATCGCCCGCGAGCGCGGTGTCCGGGTCAGGGCGGCGTTCTTCGACGAGCAGTGTGCCCGTGAGATCCGGGCCGAGGACGGGCCTGCGGACGTCGTCTACGCCGCGAACACGATGTGCCACATCCCGTACCTCGACTCGATCCTGCGTGGCGTCGACGCCCTCCTGACCCGCGACGGCATCCTGGTCTTCGAGGACCCCTATCTCGGCGACATCGTGGAACGGGCCTCGTTCGACCAGATCTACGACGAGCACTTCCACTTCTTCTCGGCGACCTCGGTGCAGCACATCGTCGCGCCGCACGGCTTCGAGCTCGTCGACGTCGAGCGCCTCGGCGTGCACGGCGGCGAGGTCCGGTACACGGTGGCCCGCCGGGGCGCGCGTCCGGTCGGCCACGCCGTCGCCGAGCTGGTCGCCCACGAGCAGGCGATGGACCTGCACGGCAGGGCGACCCTGGAGGGCTTCGCGGCCCGGGTCCGGACGAACGCGACAGACCTGGTCCGCACGCTGACCGATCTCCGGGCCGAGGGCAAGCGGATCGCCGGGTTCGGCGCGACCGCGAAGAGCGCGACCGTGACGAACTACGCCGGTATCGGCCCCGACCTGGTCCCGGTCATCTACGACAGCACGCCGGCCAAGCAGGGCAGGCTCAGCCCGGGAGCGCACATCCCGATCGCGCCGAGCAGCGAGTTCCGCGCCCCGTACCCCGACTACACGCTGCTGTTCGCCTGGAACCACGCCGAGGAGATCATGGAGCAGGAGGTCGCCTACCGGGAGTCCGGCGGCCGCTGGCTGGTGTACGTGCCCGATGTGCACGTCGTCTGACCGGTCGCGCCCGCCGCCCGCGGTCGTGGTCGGCGCCGACGGGTTCATCGGCAGGCACCTGTGCCGGGCGCTGACCGACTGCGGCACTTCTCCGCTGCGGTGCACCCGGGCCCGCCCGGTCGTCGAGCGGGGCGGGCTCACCCGGGCGGCCGCCGGCGCGGAGGTGTTCTTCTACCTGGCGAGCTCGGTGGACCTCCCCTCGGCGGCCCGCGAGCCGGAGCGCGGTACCGCCGACGTCCGCGCGCTGGAGGCGTTCCTGCGGGCGCTCGGACGGGAGGGCGGCGCCGGGCGGACGGTGGTGCTGGCCAGCTCGGCCACCGTCTACGCGGCGGAGGAGGCGCAACCCGTCGCGGAGACGGCACCGACCCGCCCGGACTCGGTCTACGCCGCCACCAAGCTCGCGATGGAGGAGCGGCTCGCTCGCGCGGCCCGGGAGACCGGTCTCCGGGGCGTCGCCGTCCGGCTCGCGAACACCTACGGCCCCGGCCAGAGCACCCGGGCCGGGCACGGGGTGATCGCGCACTGGCTGGAGGCCGTCGCCGCGGGCCGACCCCTGCGGCTGGTCGGTTCGGACCGGGCGCGGCGTGACTTCGTGTTCGTCCAGGACGTCGTCGACGCCCTCGTCCGGATGGCCCGGCAGCCCGTCGCGGTTGAGCTGCCCCCGGTGCTGAACGTCGGCGGTGGTGCCCCGGTATCCCTGCGGACCCTGCTGGACGTCGTCGCCGCCACCTCCGCCACGACCCCGCGGGTGGAACGTCGGCCCGCGCGCAGCACCGACCGACCGAGCATGTGGCTGGACATCGACTTGGCTCGTACGGTGATCAGCTGGGCGCCGGCAGTCACGCTGGAGCAGGGGATCGCGATGACCTGGGCGGGCCGGCACCCGTTACGGCCGCGCAGCTGAACGGATGTGTCGGGTCTCATCGATCATGGCCAGCTGCGCCGCCCAGGTGCTGCAGATCGGCCAAGTTTGGCGGGACTTCCACGCTGGAACTGTCTCGATTGACTTGGCCAGGTACGCGGGTGTCTGCATCCGGGGCTGGGTGACGTCCCCTCGGGTGGTGTAAGTCGTTCGTGAGGGTCTTTGCAGGTCAGATCATGCCGTGATGAGTTCGGGCTCGGCTACCTCCTCCGCCGGGGTGGGGGCGAGCAGCGCCACGGTGGCCTCGCTGAGGTAGCGGCGGGTCTCCTGCCTGCCATTCGTCGTGGGCTTCGACCAGCACGGCACCGGCCAGCCGGAGTAGGGCTTCGGGGTTGGAGAACACGCCGACGACGTCGGTGCGGCGTCGGACCTCCTTGTTCAACCGTTCCAGGGGGTTGGTCGACCAGATCTTCTTCCAGTGCGCGGCCGGGAAGTCGGCGAAGGCCAGCAGGTCCGGGGCGGCGTCGCGCAGCATCGTCTCGACCTTCGCTGATTGGCGGCCGAGCATGGCCGCGATCACGTTGAGCTGGTCACGGACCATGTCGGCCTTGGGTTGGGCGAAGATCGTGCGGATCGCGGTGGCGACCATCTCGGCGTTGCCCTTGGGGACCTGGGCCAGGACGTTGCGCAGGAAATGCACCCGGCAGACTCCCACTGTCAACCTTCGGGCTGTTCGATCTTCTGAATCAGTGCAGCATCAGGTGGCCGCGCGGTTTGGTCGCCGGCGGCTGGAGAAGGGCGCTGCTCAGCCCGCTGTGAGTGCGGCCTGGGCGGTGGTGTGGCGTTGCGGATCGTAGAGGGTGTGAGTGCTCCAGCAGGTCCAGAGCACGCGCATCCAGCAGGCGGCGAGGCCACGAAGTGCGCGGTGGTAGTGCTGGCCGCGCTGGTCACGAGCCTCGCGGAACGCCGCCTTGGCCCAGGGGGCTTCCTTCATCGAGTTGTAGGCCCACCACATCGCTGCTTCGCGCAGGATCGTATTGGCCGCGTAGCGGAAGCGGACCTTGCGCGAGCGGCCGGAGGCGCGGGTGACCGGAGCCAGCCCGGACTCGGCCAGCAGCGTCGCCGGGGTCGGGAATCGGCACGCCCCTCGCCGATCTCGGCGAGGAGCGTGCCTGATGGTGCTCTCTGAAATGGGCCAGTCTCGCTCCTTGAACTTCCCCAGTTGATGAGTCCGTGCGGCGCGTCGTTTGCGCTGCTCAGTGACCTTTCGGGTCACGGTTCGGTGATCACCGGATCGTCGGGCTGGAGGGTGGATGCTCTCGCTGGAGGAAGATGTGGAAGTACATGCTCTGCACGCGCGGGGGTGGTCGGTCTCGGCGATCGCCCGGCAGCTGGGGCGTGATCGCAAGACGATCCGCCGGTATCTGTCGGGGCAGGTCGTCCCGGGACGGCGGCGTGCGGCGGGGCCGGATCCGTTCGCTCCGTTCGTCGCCTACTGCCGGGCTCGGCTGGGCGATGATCCGCACCTGTGGGTGGTGACGTTGCTCGACGAGTTGGCCGAGCTCGGTTACGAGGGCGGGTACTCGACGTTCACGCGTGCGTTGCGCCGCTACGGGCTGCGCCCGCACTGCGAGCCGTGTCAGGCAACCCGCGGCCGCGACGTCGCGATCATCGCCCACCCGCCGGGCGAGGAAACCCAGTGGGACTGGTTGGAGCTGCCTGACCCGCCGCCGGACTGGGGGTTCTCGGGCTCGGCTCATCTGCTGGTCGGAGCGCTGTCACATTCGGGGCGCTGGCGCGGGGTGCTCGCCGACGCCGAGGACTTCCCGCACCTGGTCGAGGCAATCGACACGGTCGTGCGCGCGCTGGGCGGGGTGACCCAGCTCTGGCGTTTCGACCGGATGGCCACGGTCTGCTCCCCGGGCTCGGGGCAGATCACGACGGCGTTCGCCCAGCTCGCTAAGCACTACGGCGTCCGGTCGGTGACGTGTCCGCCGCGGCGCGGGACCGCAAAGGCGTGGTGGAGAAGGCCAACCACACCGCGGCGCGAGCCTGTCACGATTCCCGTGTAAGCCACGGGTGACTGATGTCGTTAACCTATCGTAGGGGAAGCCGGCCTGGGAAGAGAACGACGAGAGTGTTCAGTGCAGTTTTCCAGCCGTGTGTTCCGGTTCCGGAGTCACCTCCTCGTTTGCTGGAAATTTTCCGGAGGCCGAGGTAGAGGAGCTTCATTGCCGCCTCGTCGGACGGGAAGTGGCCGCGGGTCTTGGTGATTTTTCGGAGTTGGACGTTGATGGATTCGAAGCTCTCTTGTCAAGCAGCAGTCGCCAAGTTGGTCGGTGTGGTTGTCGTGGAGCGTCTCGCGTCGGTCCACATGTGTCTGATGATGATGTT